>CAMDMH010000184.1 GCA_945901835.1 Devosia equisanguinis
CTGGCCTTAACCGCCGCCACTGCCACAGCCCCAGCCGCCGCCCAGGACGACAACTTCTATGCCGGCAAGACCGTTACGATCATCGTCGGCTTCTCGCCCGGCGGCGGCTACGACATCTACGCCCGCACGGTTGCGCGCTTCATCGGCAAACACATTCCCGGCAAGCCGACCGTCATCGTCCAGAACATGCCCGGCGCCGGCAGCTTCACCGCCGTCCGCTATCTCGACGGCCCTGCCGTCAAGGACGGCACCATCGTCACCGCCTTCAATCCCGGCGTGATCACGGATTCGCTGACCGAGCCTGAGAAGTTCAACATCAAGTTCACGAACTTTAGTTGGCTGGGCTCGATCACGCACGATATCCGCGTCTGCTACGGATGGCACACCGCCCCCATCAAGACCATGCAAGACCTCCTCGACGGCAGGGAGTTCATCATGGGCGCCACCGGCATCAACACGTCGAACTACGTGAACGGTGCCGTGCTGCGCAATCTGTTCGGCCTCAAGGTCAAACAGATCACCGGCTTTCCCGGTTCGAACGAAATGCGGCTTGCGACCGAGCGCGGCGAACTTTACGGCGATTGCGGTTCGTGGAGTTCGATCCCGGTCGATTGGATCAAGTCGAAGAAGATCGTGCCCTTCGTCGGCTTCTCGCCACGCAGCCATCCGGAGATCCCCAAGGATCTGCCGTTCATCGGCACGTTCGCGAAGACAGAAGAGCAAAAGCAGGTGCTCGACATCATCATCGCGGCAGGCGAGCTCGGCCGTCCCTATATCATGTCGCGGCAAGTCCCCGCGCCGCGCGTCGCCATCATGCGCAAAGCGTTCGACGCGACGATGAAGGATCCCGGTTTCCTCGCCGAAACCGCCAAGCAGGATCTCCCCGTCGATCCCGCCACCGCCGAGGAAGCCGACGCCATCCTCAAACGCATCTACTCGGCCTCACCCGAATACGTCGCCAAAGCCAAGCTGGTGATGAAGTAGGAAAGCGAACCCATGCATCGCAGGGTGCGGTACGGTTCGCTACCGCACCCTTGGCGCGACATCGCGGAGGACGAGCCGCCACCGCCCTAGCCGATCCCCAACAGCCGCCGCAGCTCGTCCAACCGTTGCGTCCGATCCTCGTTGAAGTCGCCGGGTGCGGCCATTCCAGTGCCGAGTTGCCCCGCCCACGCCTGCCGCTTCACGATCGCCTCGGACATCGTCGGCTCGATACCGGAATCTGCAACCGTTTTCGCCACTTCGACCATCTCTTCCGAGCGTCGCCGCCCGTGATGCAGCGTACGCGACAGCATGTAGCGCGAGGTCTTGTCCCAGTCCTGACCGGGGAACATGTCCTTGAGCGAGGCCAGCACGTCGTCCGTCACGCCATAGTGGTGCGACGCGAGAAGGCACTCCGCGACGAGGCTCTCGATGCCCTTGACCATCACGCTGCGGCACATCTTCACCGACGACGCCGCGCCGACCTTGTCGGAATACACCTTCGCGCTGAACCCCAGCGGCGTGCCGATCTCCAGGAACGCCGCCGTATGCGCGCCGCCGAGCAGGATCGGCGTGCCGATGCCCCTCGGGTCTATGGGCGACATCACGGCCGCTTCGACATAACGCCCTCCCGCCTTCTCGACGATCGCGGCTGCCTCTTGCTTCGTGCGCGGCGAAACCGAATTGACGTCGACGAACATCGTGCCGCCGGCGAGCCCCGGCGCCGTCGCACGCGCCGCGTCCAGCGCAGAACCGGCGGTCACGGAGCTGATTGCGAATGTCGCCCCGCGCGCAGCCTGCGGCGCAGACTCGGCCGCCACCACATCGAGCGCCTTCGCAGCCTTGCTCTGCGCGCTGCCGGCGTCGGCGAAAGCGATGTCGTAAGCCGAGATCGCCTTCACGCCGGCCTTGCGCAGGTCTCGCGCCATCGCCTGACCGACCTCGCCGAGCCCGATGATCGCCACGCTCAGATTAGCCCCGGGTGTCATGCTGCAAGCCTCGCTTTGGGAATTCACGATCGATACGGTCGAAATGACGCAATTGTGCGCCGCGATCAATACCCGACCGGATTGCACCGTGAACGGAAGCGAAAACGGAGAACACCACTATATGAGCCCGCCGGACACACTCGCCCTGGACCTCGAAGGCACGCTCATCTCCAACGCGATGAGCTGCTTTCCCCGCCCCGGCCTGCGTGCGTTCCTCGATTTCGCTGCCCTCCATTTCCCCCGCATCGTCCTTTTCACCGCGGTCGCGGAGCATCGCGTGCGCCCGATCCTCGATGTGCTGGCCGGCGAAGGGGACGTCCCGGCGTGGATGGCCGGCATCGAGATCATCGGCTGGTCCGGTGAGGTGAAGGATCTCGGCTGCATTCCCCGCGCTTGCCTGTCGTCCACCCTTCTGGTCGACGATCTGGAAAGCTACGTCCACCCCGATCAGCGCGCGCAGTGGATCGCAATCGAGCCGTTCTCTGCGCCCTACCCCGACACCGACCGGGAGCTCGACCGTGTCGCCGCCGTCCTGCGGCACCGCCTGCAGGGCGCACTGGGACAAATGTGACAACACCCGTGCAGCCGGCCCGCACACGCGCTATAGGCACGGACATCTCGCCCACCGGAAGGAAACCGACATGCCACCTCCCGATCTATCGAAGGCTTATCCCGTTTCCTGGGACCAGTTCCACCGCGACGCCCGCGCGCTCGCTTGGCGGCTCAGCAACAAGGGCCCCTTCGAGGCCATCGTCTGCATCACCCGCGGCGGTCTCGTGCCGGCCGCCATCGTCGCTCGCGAGCTCGAACTGCGCATCATCGAGACGATCTGCATCGCCAGCTACGACTACAAGAAGCAGGGTGACCTGCGCGTGCTCAAGGGTATCGCGCCCGAGATCGCCAAGATCGGCGACGGCAAAGGCAAAGGCGTCCTCGTCGTCGACGACCTCACCGACACCGGCAAGACCGCCAAGATGGTCCGCGATCTCCTGCCGAACGCCCACTTCGCCGCAATGTACGCCAAGCCCCAGGGCGCGCCGATCATCGACACGTTCGTCACCGAAGTCAGCCAGGACACCTGGATCTACTTCCCCTGGGACATGGGCCTCTCCTACCAGGAGCCGATGCGCAAAGGGGAGTGAACGGGAAGCGTTCGCCCGCTGCGCAACACCGCCGAACGTTACCGCCTACTGAGCCTTGATGCCGGCGAGGATGGGCTGCCACTTCTTGAGTTCTGAGGCGATCAGGTCGCGGAACTCCTTGGGATTGAGCTTCCAGGCCTCTGCGCCGAACTTTTCGACGCCACTGTTGAAGCTCGACAGATCCTGAACCGCCGCCAATTCCTTATGCAAGCGCTGCACGATCGCTGGCGGCGTCTCAGCCGGCGCGATGACGCCGAACCAGTTCGCTGCATTGACGCCCGGAAGTCCCTGCTCGGCCAAGGTCGGCACATCCGGCAGATAGCGCGAGCGCTTGTCGGACGCCACACCGAGCGCCCGCAGTCTGCCGGAGGTCAGGAACGGTCCGAGCGACGAGAAACCGACCACGATGAAGTGAGAATCGCCGCCCAGAATGTTCTGGATCGCTGGTCCGGCACCTTTGAACGGCACATCTACGACATCGATCCGCGCGCTCTTCGCAAACAGGAGCCCGCTCGTGTGCAGGAAGGTCCCTATGCCCGAATGGGCCATGTGCAGCTCGCCCGGCTTGGCCTTGGCCAAAGCTATGAACTCCGGAATTGTCTTCGCCGGGAGCGCAGGATTTATCGCGATGAATGCCGGATCGGCGATGGCGAGCATGCTGACCGGCTCGAACGACTTCACCGGATCGAAGTTCAGCTTGTAGACGTAGGGGCTGGTCGTGAGCGCGGAGGACGTAAGTAAAAGCGTATAGCCGTCCGGTGCAGAAGTGGCGACATGCTCCGTACCGATCGTACCGCCTGCCCCCGCACGATTGTCGACGATGATCTGCCGGCCGAGCCGGGGACCGAGCTCTGCGGCAACGATACGTGCGAGCGTATCGTTGGCGGCACCAGGTGGAAATGGCACGACGAGCCGAACCGGCTTCGTCGGATACTCTTGCGCCGACGCGGGGGCGGCTAGAGCGAGCATGGCGCCTGCCAAAATGGCGAGGTTTGCGTAGAGCCGCATTGATTCCCCCATGCGAACGTTTTTTTGTATTTGGCCGGCATGACCAGCCACTGTCCGCGTCGACGCTACATGGCCGGACAGGACACTGGCAACCGCCCCATATCGAGGTCGCGATATGGGTGCAGGTGCAGCGTAGTCGACTTTTCCTACCCGATCTTCTTCTGCGCTTCGCCGAGCACTTCGGCCAAGGTCACGGCCTGGCCCTTGCGATCGATCGAGCGAAGCGCGGCGTTGACGATCGCGACCGCGACGTTGCCATCGCGCGCCGTAAGTTCCGGCAGCTTGCCCGTCGAGCACGCCTCGGCGAACAGCTCCAGCTCGTCGCGGAACATGTCGCCCTGCGGGATCTTGATTTCCTCGCGCTTGCCGTAGCCGTCCTTGCCGCGCTGGATATAGAGCGTCGACGGCTCGTGCAGTTTCGCCGGCGTGTCCCACGTGCCGAAATCGAGCTCGTAGTGCATCAGACCCTTCTGGCCGAACACGCGGATCGAATAGATGCCCGGCGACGTCCACGACGAACCGACATAACCGAGCGCGCCGTTCGCGAAGCGCAGCGTCGTCATCGACTGGTCGTCGACTTCGGCGCCCACCGGCGACAGCTTCGACGCGATCGAATGCACCTCGGTAACTTCGCCGCCGAGATAATACAGCGAGTCGAACTGGTGCACCGCGAGCTGAGACAGCGGCCCGCCCGGCGCGCGATCACGATACCACCGCCATGTCGACGGCGTCAGTTCCAGCGCACGCTCGTTGGAGAAGTTCGCCTCCATGAACACGAGGCGGCCGATCTCGCCGCTTTCGATCGCCTGCTTCATCAAGCGTGTACCCTTGAGCAGCCGCGCCGAATGCCCGACCATGACCCGCACGCCGTACTTCTTTTCGAGTGCCTCGATGCGAAGCCCGTTCTCGAGCGTGTCGGCGATCGGCTTCTCGGTGTAGACGTGCTTACCGGCCTTCGCGACCGCCTCGGCCACCGGAAGATGCTGCTCGTTCGGCACCGTCAGGATAACGCCCTTGATCGCAGGATCGGCGAGGAGCGCCTCCATCGTCGCCGGGCACGCAATGCCGGTTTCCTTCGTGAACTCGACGCGCTTGTCCGGCGTACGCGTGAAACCCGCCACGATCTCGAGCTTGTCCGACGTCTTCGCAGCACGCGTAAGCACCCGCGCCCAGCGCCCGAGCCCGACAATTCCGAGTTTAACTTTATGGTTGGACATAGCTGTGCTCCCCATCGCAAGCCGCCGCGGAAATCGATTGCATGATCGATCGCGTGGGCAAGACGATTTAGCGGAAAGGGAGGGGAGACTTCAAGCGTACCGAGCAGCGCGCAGGTCGGCCTCAGTGCCGCGCGCCGAGCGCCAACACCCAGAACGTCTTGAACTCGGTCTTCGCCTCCTGGATGAGCGCGATCCCCATGTTGTCGACGTCGTTCATCAGCAGGTTGCGACTGTGGCCGGGACTTTCCTGCCAGCCCTTGAGCACCTCGCTGAACGAGACCTGCCCCGTGCCAACGTTCTCCGCAGCGACCTTCGCGTTGTATCCGGAACGTTTAACGCGATCCCACGGATTCGAGCCGTCCGAGCCGTAGTGAGAGATCCGGTCCCACTTCGCCAGATCCTTCGCGTGCGCCTTGGCCGCGTTGGTGAGTTCGACGTTGAGCGACACCGGCTTCAAGCCGTTCGCCTTGCGATAGGCGTTGATCGCATCGCGAGCGCCCGCCGCATCGAGATTGGTGGAGGTGTAGTCACGATCGGAGAGGGCACCAGCCGGTGCGCGATCGAACGAACCCTGCGGCGCCCGGTCCATCGAAGCGTTGACTGCGACCTTGGTATTCGCCGATGCGGGCCGCGCCGTCGCGGGATCACCGCCGAGGCCCGCGGACTTCGACCGGACCGAAGCCGTCTGGCGCGAGCTGGAGGACGAACTGCTGTCGCCGAAGCCGAACGACAACGGCTTAGTGGTCCAGAGGCTGCATGCCCCGAGAACAAAGGAGATGAGGGTTGGGATCACGACGCGGTACATTACTCGACTACTCCATGACGATCCGAAAACGGATCACCCCCACAATTCCGCATTTAGGTTACCCAATCGTTAAAAACGGTAGGCCGTAGCCGTCTTATCGCCGGATCATAGGCTCCGCGACCGCATCATGGCTGGACCGAGACCCCTCTCGTGCGGCCCCTCGGCCGCGTGTCGAATGGGCCTGAGCAGGATGACGCCAGTTTGACGGGATCGCGGCGGGATCACGGCGGATAGGCGTGCAAGACGAGCCGCAATGTTCAGCGCCCACGTGGAATGCCATCGTCTCGCTGTCCGGCAGAGCGTGGCAACCGACCTCTCCGCCACGGTCAGGGAGCGGAAATGGGA
>CAMDMH010000185.1 GCA_945901835.1 Devosia equisanguinis
CTCGACTACAATGTCTGGGCCGTGAAGGCCGACAGTCCCTACAAGTCCGTGAAGGACGTCGTCGAAGCCGCGAAGAAGCAGCCGAGCGTCGTCACGGTCACCGCCTACGGCGCGGGCAGCGACGACCACCTCGCGATCCTGTCTATGGAAGTCGAGAACAACATCAAGCTGTCGGTCGTGCATTCCCGCTCGACGGCGGAGGCGAAGACCCAGGCGCTCGGCGGGCACATCCACGTGCTCGGCGCGAACATTTCGGAGGTCGCGGAGGAAGCCAAGAGCGGTGCGCTCCGCATTCTCGGCGTGATGGCGCCTGCGCGCTCGAAGTTCCTGCCGAACGATCCGACCTTTGCAGAACAAGGCTTCAAGCAGTTCTGGTCGGTCTCGCGCGGCATCGCGGCTCCGGCGGGCCTCGACAAGGACGCTGAAGCCAAACTGATCGCCGCGCTCGAGAAGGTGCTGTCCTCTCCCGATCACCGCGCCAAAGCCGAGGGCCTCAGCCTGCAGCCCGAAGTCATCAAGGGCGCCGCCTATGTGAAGTTCCTGAAGGACAACGAGGTCAGCACCAAGAAGCTGATGGGCTGGTGATTTGTAAGGGTGTCAGCCATTCCGGGTCTGACACCGATGCACCCGCTCAAACCTTCCCCAGCGCCCTGAGTATCACGCCCGGTGTGAACGGCATCGCCGTCACGGTCTTCGCACCGAGCACACCCAGCGCATCGTTGATCGCGTTCATCACGCACGCGGGCGCGCCTGCGGTTCCGGCTTCGCCCGCCCCCTTCGCGCCGAGCTCGCCATCGGCGGTCGGCGACACGACGTGACCGCAGGTGATATCGGGCAATTCCGACGCCATCGGCACGAGATAGTCGGCCATGTTTCCGTTCAGCATCTGCCCACCCTCGTCGTAGAGGCACTCCTCGAATAGCGCTCCGCCGAGCCCCTGCACGACGCCGCCGCGCACCTGCTCGTCGACGAGCTGCGGATTGATGATGGTGCCGCAATCCTCGATGCACCAGTGCCGCAGCAGCTTGATGAAGCCGGTATCGGTGTCGATCTCGAGATAGCTCGCCTGGATGCCGTTCGTGAACGCGAATGGATATTGGCGCGGCACGAAATGGCGTGTCGCCATCAGCTCGGCCTGGAAGCCCGGCGGTAGCGTGTCGGGCCGGAAGTAGCCGACGCGCGCGACTTCATCGAGTCCCAGACGCTCGCGTCCCGTGTCCTTGTCGACGACGACGCCATTGCGGATATCCAGCGTCTCGGGTGCCGCCTGCAGCATCGCGCCGGCGAGCTGGCACACGTTCGCGCGCAACGCCTTGCCCGCCTGCCACGCCGCCTCGCCGCCGATACCGGCCGCGCGCGACGCCCACGTGCCGCCGCCATAGGGCGTGTTGTCGGTATCACCGGTGATCACGCGCACCTTGTCGAGCCCGACGCCGAACGCGCTCGCCGCGACCTGCGCGATGACGGCCTCCGCGCCTTGCCCCTGCTCGGTGACGCTCGATTGGCACACGATCGCGCCCTGCGCGTCGAGTTTGATCGTGACGCCGTCCTGCGCTGAGATCTTCGCACCGCCGACGCCGTAGAAAGCGGGGCTCGGGTTCGTCACTTCGATGAAGCTCGCCAGCCCGACGCCGCGATAGATGCCCTTCGCGCGCAATGCCGCCTGCTCCGCGCGAAGCCCCTTGTAGTCCATCATTTCAAGCAGTTTATCGAGCGCCGCGATGTGGCTGAGCTTCTCGAACTTGAGCCCGGATGGCGAGCCCGAGGGATGCGCGTCGTCCGGGATGAGGTTCTTGCGGCGCACGTCCGCGGGGTCCATGCCGATGGCCGCCGCTGCCTGATCGACAAGCCCTTCGGTGACGCCGACCGCGATCGGATGGCCCACCGCGCGGTACTGGCACATCACGTTCTTGTTCGTGAACACCACGCGCGCATGGCAGCGATAGTTCGGCGTCTTGTAGGGACCGCCGACGAGGTTCACGACCTGGTTCGCTTCGATGCCCGACGTGCGCGGATAAACCGAATACGGCCCGATGCCCGTGAGATCGTCGATGTCCCACGCGGTGATCGTGCCGTCCTTCTTGATCGCACACCGCGCCTTCACGCGATGATCGCGCGCGTGGATGTCGGTGACGAAACTCTCGATGCGATCGGCGACGAATTTCACGGGCCGCCGCAGCAGCTTCGACAGCGCGACCGTCGCCATCTCGTCGGCGTAGGTGTGAACCTTGATGCCGAACGATCCGCCGACGTCCTTGCAGATGACGCGCACCTGATGCTCGGCGAGCCCCAGATGCAGCGCGAACAGGTTCTGCATCATGTGCGGCGCCTGCGTGCCCTGATAGACGGTCAGCCTGTTCTCGCCGATGCTCCAATCGCCGATGATCGAGCGCGGCTCCAGTGTCACGCCGGTGTGCCGGCCGAATACGAACGTCGTTTCCACCACGGCGTCTGCTTCCGCGAACGCCTTGTCGACCTCACCGACATCGAGCTTGCGTTCGAACGTGAGATTGTCGCCGAGCTCGGGATGGATGACATACGCGCCGGGTTCGAGCGCCGTCTCGGGATCGACGACAGCCAGAAGCTCCTCGTATTCGACGACGATTTTATCAGCCGCATCCTCGGCGAGCGCGCGCGACGACGCCACGACTGCGCAGACAGCCTCGCCCTGCCAGCACGCCCGGTCGATCGCAAGCGCGTTCTGCGGCGCTGATTTGATACCCTTGAGATGCGTCAGAACACCGACCCACGGCGTGATCACCTTGGCGAGTTCCGCACCCGTCACGACCGCGACGACGCCCTTCGATTTCTTGGCGTCCGCCGTGTCGATCGACAGGATCTTCGCATGCGCGTGCGGGCTGCGTACGAATGCGACATGCACCATGCGTGGCAGCACGACATCGCTGACGTACTGCCCCCGCCCCTGCGTCAGCCGCTCCAGGTTGGGCCGCGGCACCGCGCGACCGATGTAGCTGTTGGGCCGGTCGAGATGCGTGAGGATCGGTGGTACGTCGCCGGTGGTCATGAGCAATTTCCTTCGTAGGTTGGGTCAAGGGCCACTTGGCCCGCGACCCAACGATCAACGACGTGCATGGGAATGTTGGGTCGCGCTATGCTTGACCCAACCTACGCAGCTTCCCGTTCAATATACGAGTATCGACCCGCCGACTTCCTCCCGCAAGTTGGGGCCTCCTCTAAGCTGGGAATAGCAAGCCAACCTCCCCTTCGGCAGGCGCTATGGGCGATGTCCGTTAGTGTGTGATTAGGCATGCCCTCCAATTCGTCCGGTTACGCCGGAGTGTGTTGACCGGACGTCTACGGTTCGCCGCTAAACTTTCCCTGGCCCCTGTTTGTTCGAAAGTAGTTGCCGATGAAATTCATCAAATGGATACTGATAGGCGTCGGCAGCTTGACGGTCGCATTGATCGTAGGTGGCTATTCATTCACCGCCTAAGTGGCCTCCGCACCTGCGCAAGTGCTAGCGAGATCTGATCTGGAATCCGGTGTGATTTCAGAACAGGAACGAAGCGCGTTGGCGCAGTCTTGCACGCGTTCGAGAGCGAAGGCTCAAGTCAGCGATATCAACATCGACTGCGGATGCCTGACCCAAAATGCAGATCTTCTGCCGCGCTTCACGCGCGAGGTTTTGAAGGCTGGGTTCGACGGCGATTTCCGTCGAATATCCGGATTGTACAAAGGACTTGGTCGCCTCAACGTGAGCGAGTCGGATCTATCTCAAGTTACACGCCAAGAAGCGGTCTTCAGCAAGCAGTGTGGGCGGGGATGGAATTCCAAGATCAACTTCACGAGAACTTATGGCACTCGCGGCTGAACGAATTGCAGTTCACGGGTAGGCGGGGCGATGGCCGCACCATCTGCGACCCAACACTTCACGACGCCCATGGGCCTCTCTACGCTCGACCCGACCTACGAGCCTTCACCGTCGCCTCCACCGCATCGACGATCGCGTGATAACCGGTGCAGCGGCAGTAATTCCCCGACAGGTGATAGCGGATCTCGTCACGTGTCGGCACGGTCTCGCGCTTCAACAATTCCGCCGAAGCGATCAGCATCCCCGGCGAGCAATAACCGCACTGCAGCGCGTTGCGCTCGCGGAAGGCCAGTTGCAGATCCGCGATCTCGCCGGTGTCGGATACGCCTTCGATCGTCTCGACCTTGCAGCCGTCGACCTGGACCGCCAGCGTCAGGCACGCCCTGACGATCTCGCCGTCGACCCGAACCGTGCAGGCCCCGCACACGCCATGCTCGCATCCGATGTGCGTGCCGGTGAGCCCGAGCTGATCGCGCAGGAAATCCGCCAGATGCGTGCGCGGCTCGACCGTCTCGGTGACGGCCTCGCCGTTGAGGGTGAAGGTAATGTCGGTGGTGGGCATGAACTACCTTTGAAGCGTTGTTGCTTCGTAGGTTGGGTTAGCAGTGCGTAGCGCTGCGTAACCCAACGTCTTCACCATCCAGCGGCAAGACGTCGGGTTACGCCGGGCAGTGCCGAGCTAACCCGACCTACGCGTCCCCTGATACCAATCCAACAGCTCCACGCCGTTCCAGTGCAGCACGCCCTCGAAGCGGTTCATGTAGTCGTAGACCTGTTCGAGATACTTGATGCGATGCGGCTGGCCCGAGATGTACGGATGGATCGCGATCGAAATCACCTTCACCCGATCCTTGCCCTCTTCGTAAAGCCGGTCGAACGAATCCTGTACCCGGTCCACCCAATGCCGCCCCTCATGATGATGCAGCATCATGACCGCGATATCGTTCAGTTCGAGCGTGTAGGGTAGCGTGACGAGCGGCCCGTGCTTGGTAGCGATTTCGGCGGGCTCGTCGTCCCACACCCAGTCGCCGATGTATTTCACGCCCGCTTCGGTCAGAAGGTCCGGCGTTTCCAGCGTCTGCGTCAGGCCTGGTCCCAGCCAACCGACCGGACGTTTTCCGGTAAATTTTTCGAGCCGGTCCTGCGAGCGCATGATCATGCCGCGCTGGTCCTCGATCTTGTGGATCGGCCCCTGGTCCCAGGCGTGGCCCATGAACTCCCAGCCGCGATCCTTCGCCTCGCGCGCCACCCGCTCGTAGTCGTCGCAGACCCGCGCGTTGATCGACAGCGTCGGCCGGATGTTGTGCTTCTTGTAGAGGTCGAAGAACCGCCAGACGCCCACGCGCATGCCGTACTCGTGCCAGCTCCAGTTCGGAACGTCCGGCAGCAGAACGTTGCCCTGCGGCGGCGACAACTGCTGGCGCGCCATCGGCCGGCCGATGTCCCAGACTTCCAGGTTGACGATGGACCACACGACGATCCGAGCGTTGCCCGGCAGCTTGAGCGGCGGCCTGTCGATCACGGCGGAATAAGGTGCGCGTTGGCGCGGTTCCATAAGGGTCCTCCAGAAGAGCCGGCGTCGTCTCGGCGGTCGTCGCCATCGTCAGGTAACTGCCCAAAGACGTCAAGCGCGTGCCGTGCTGCTGCCGTGGGCCGGGACACGCCGCTTGTCGGATTGGATGACGCGGTCAGTCAGCGTGAAGATCCGTAGGAGCTATCCAGAACAACGTGTCGCCGGGACTCATTATGCAGCTCTGAGAGTCGGCCAGATCAATGCTCGTCGGCCAGAGACTCTTCACCGCTTGACCAGCGTCAGCGTCGACCAGCCGGCTATGCGATCATGGCGCAGAAGGGAGAAGCCGCGCGCCAGGTATGCACATAGGACTTCGCGCGCCTGTGGGTTGAGGAGGCCCGACAGCACCAGCGTGCCATGCGGCGAGACGCTGCGCGTGATCGCGGGCGCCAGCATCACGAGCGGGCGGGCGAGGATGTTCGCGATCACCAGATCGTAGGTCGCGATCCCCGTGTCGATGCTGCGCGGCACGCCGTTGACCGTCAGCGTCTTGATCGTCGTCACGCCGTTCGCACGCGCGTTGGTGGCCGCGACGCGAACCGCGATCGCGTCGATGTCGCTCGCCACGATGCGCGCGCGCGGCATCGTTCGGCGCGCGGCGATCGCCAGAACGCCGGTGCCGCAGCCCAGATCCAGCACGCGACGGAAGGGACGCTTGCCCGCCAAGCGATCGACCGCCATCAGGCAGCCGAGTGTCGTCGCATGATGGGCGGTGCCGAAGGCTTCGGCGGCATCGATGAGGATCGACCACGGGCCGCGGGCAACGCGATCGCGGTCGTGGCTGCCATGCACGGTGAAGCGGCCGGCGACGACCGGCGGCAAGGCTGCCTGCGACAGCGTCACCCAGTTCTCGTCGGGGACGGTTTCCAGGACGAGCCGCGGCCGATCCGTTGCGAGCAGGCCCGCGATGGCATCGGCGATGGCGTCGGCGTCGGGCGGCTCGATGTAATAGGCGTCGATGCGCCAGCCCTCGGGCGGCGCGCCGGTGTCGTCGCCGGGGACTTCGAAGATCGCGACGGCGTCGGCGGGTGGCTCCAGCAACTCGGCCATGGCAGCCGCAGTTTGCAGCGCATGTCC
>CAMDMH010000186.1 GCA_945901835.1 Devosia equisanguinis
ACCCCTCGACCCTCAAGACCGCGCACGTCCAATCCCGTTACCGCGCCATCCTGTTCGCATCACCCACTGCAAATCCGGCCACTACCGTTCCCCCCGTGCCACAGGCTGGCGCGTAGCGACTTTGTTCCGTGCCGCGCAGCAGCCGTCGCTGCCCAGATGATAGCGCAGGCCGCTCTTGAACTCGTGGGCGGTCATGTCGTCGACGGACAGTTTGGACGGCGTGAAACTGAAGTTGTCGGTGCGCGATGTCGCGGCACGCCCCATGTCGATGTAGCGGTAGCCGAAGTCGAGAATGGCGCGGTCGGAGACCTGGTAGGCAAAGCCAGTCATCAAGCTCCAGGCGAGCGTCAAGTCATTGTCGCCTGACACGCGATAGGGAGCTGCACCGGGAATGACGAATCTGTAGTCATCCATCTGATGATAGGCGAGACCGACGCCAGCACCGATGTAGGGAACCACCCCGCGGAAGTTGCCGAGATCGAAGTAGCCATTGACCATGCCCGTGTAGCTAGTCACGGCCGAATGAACCTTACGGGCCTCATAAGCTCCGGCGTAATCGAACGGCACCGTAGTGCCCACGATGCCGCGCTGGCCGTGATAGCCGAGAATCGCCTCGTAGCGGAAGCCGCGCGACCCCGACCCGCAACCCAGGCCGATGCCGCCCGTCCAAGTGCCTTCCATACTGGAATTGCTCACCTTGTCGTTGAGCGATGTACCGGGACCCAGATCGGTATCCCCCGTCCAGCGCAGTGTCGGCGAATTCGACCAGGAATAGCCGGTGTCGGCGCGGAAGTAGCAGGGGTTGGTGGAGCGAGCGGGCGCTGCGAAGTCGTCCTTGATCGAGCCACGGCCCCAGCCGCCGAGATCGGCAGCGGAAGCGGGAATGGCGAGGGAAGCAGCGACGCAGAAGGCGGCAGCGGCGCCGACCTGGGCGATGATCTTGTTCATCTGAGCTTTCGTCCTTTGGTGTCAGGCACACCCGTATGGGGGCGGCTGCGCTCCAAGGGGTCACGAGGACCACAGTGCCAGGGACGAGTTAAAGCGAGGTTAAGCTGCGTTTCAGAATGATACGCGGCGTCATTCGACGGGTTGCGGGACGTTGGCGGCGTCGAAGGGCGCCTATTCTCCGGCGCGCTCGAACGCCGGGGCGTCGGGCCAGAACAGGCGAGCGGTTGCTCCCACGCGATCCCGGTCTCCGGTCGTCAGGAGCCGGACGCCTGGAGGCACATCGAGCCCGTTTGCATATTCCGGGTGGCGCTCGAGATAGTGATCGAGGCTGTCCGCCACGAGATCGGGCTGCGACAGCAACCGGGTCGCGGCTGGCAGATGCCGCCGGAACAAGCCTTCGACCAACGGGAAATGTGTACACCCCAGGATCGCCCGATGCGGCATCGCTCCCCCGGTTTGCGCCATCAGCGCCGCGACGCCGGCACTCACGAGCCCGTCGAGCACCGCCTCGCCGGCAACGTCCTCGATCGCCCCGGCGAGTTCGGCACAGACCTGCTGCACGACGGTGACTTTCGGACAGCGCTTCGAGATCTCCTCGAGGTAGACCCCCGATGAGATCGTCCTGAGCGTGCCGAACACCGCGACGATGTCGGTGTTGTACTTCTGCGGGTACTGCGGGCTCGTCACCGCCCAGGGTGTCTGCGTCGCGGCTTCGACGGTCGGTGCGACGATCCCCAGCACATTGCGGCCGGCCCAGCGCGAATGCGGCAGCCAGTCGCGCTGCAAGGTCCGCGCGGCGACCGCCGTCGCGGTATTGCAGCCGAGCAGCACGAGCCGGGCACCGCGCGCGAAGAGATGCTCGACGCCCGCCCGCGTCAGATCGACGATCTCGAGTGACGGACGATTGCCGTAGGGCACGTTGGCGTGATCGCCGAGATAGACGAACGCCAACTGCGGGAACCGCGCGCGCAGAGCCCGCAGCACCGTAAGGCCGCCAAGTCCAGAATCGAATACCCCGATCATGTCGGCTCAGATGCCACGAGTTCGCCAGCGAGGCAAAGGCAACAGTGGCACAGCGCACGGTTCATTGAGCGCCCCTGTCCACGACGATAGCGAAGTCAGACAGCAGACCTGCTATTCGCAAACGGTCCGACACTGCTTGAACGGCCCGGTGTAGCGGCAGCGCTCCCGGCAGACCTGCTGACGCGGCGGCGGCGCATACCCATAGCCACGGCCGTAGCCACCGTCGCCACGGTACCCACCGTCGCCCCGATACCCACCGCGTCGCGGACCGTCATCGTAGCCATAGCCTCGCGGCCTGTTATCGTAGCGGGGGCGCTCGTAACGGGGTGGGTCGTAGCGGGGTGGCGGGGGCGCGGCGTAGCGAGGTTGCGGCGCCCCACCATAACCACCGGACGGCCCGGTGCGCACCACGTTGCATTCGCGATTGTGGTAATGTGGGCCGTTCGTGTGATCCGGCTCCATGCCCGGTCCCATGTCGAAATGGCAACCGTGCACGGGAACGACCGGCAAAGCAGACGCGTCCATGGACGACTGCGGAACGCCGGAGAGCGGCAAAGCCCCGGTTGCCGGCAAAGCGAATGCCTCGGCAGCAACGAGGATGCCGACGACGGCAGCCGAAAATGCAGGCCAGATACGAAAGCGCATTCACGTCTCCTCACGATCGAAGCGGCGGGTATGCCGCCCGCCGATCCGGGAGATCGGGCTAGCGGCAAACCTGAGAGCAGGTCTTCACCGGTCCGACGTACTTGCAGCGGTAGCTGCAGATAGGACCGCGATAGAACCGGCGATATGACGAACCATCATAAAGGCCGGGAGGAGCCGTATTGCGGCGAACACAGGCCCGTGTGTGAAAATGCCAGCCGCTGTTATCGCGCTGCACACCGGGATGGCAGCCGTGAGCGAGTTCGACGGCGACGTCGGGTTGTTCGGCTGCGGTCACAGGCGCCGGTGAAAGCGGCAGCGCCATCGCAGTCGAAAGAGCTGCAGACGCCAGAATGGAAAAGGCTCCCGCGGCAATCGCCGCCGACATTCTCACGAGCTTCATCGTCAGCGTTCCTTGACCGGGCAGTGGTGCCAGAGACTGAAACCGGAGCTTAGCGACGGCGTCGTAAACAAAGAGTTAATCCTTGCCGCGCGAACTCGGCGGCGCAAACGCGAAGGTCGGGCGCCGACGCGCGACGAAAGATCTGTTCTTACTCGGCCGCCTTGACAGCTGCGACCCGATCAGCTGCCGCTGCATCCGCCTCGAGTTCCTTGAGCGCATCGAGCGTGGGCATCGACGTGACGTTGTAGCCGCAGTCGACGAAATGCACCTCGCCCGTTACCGCCCCGGCAAGATCCGACAACAGATAGAGCCCAGCGCCGCCGACCTCGTCCAGCGTCGGCGTACGGCGCAGCGGCGAATGATCCCGCTGGTAGTTGAAGATCGCGCGTGCATCGGACACGCCCGCCCCCGCCAGCGTGCGCATCGGGCCCGCCGACAGCGCGTTGACGCGGATGCCCTTCGGACCGAGGTCGTTGGCGAGATAGCGAACCGACGCTTCGAGTGCCGCCTTGGCGACGCCCATCACGTTGTAGGAAGGCACCCAGCGCGTCGAACCACCGTAGGTCAGCGTCAGCAGCGAGCCGCCTTCAGGCATCAACTCGGCGGCGCGCTTGGCGATCTCCGTGAACGAGAAGCACGAGATGACCATCGTGTTGGTGAAGTTCTCGCGGGTCGTGTCGGCGTAACGGCCGGCGAGCTCGCGGCGATCCGAGAACGCCAGAGCGTGCACGACGAAATCGATCTGGCCCCACTTCGTCTTGATCTCGTCGAACACGGCGTCGACCGACGCGAGGTCGTTGACGTCGCACGGCGCGATGATATCCGCACCGACCGACTGCGCCAACGGCATGGCGCGGCGGCCGAAGGCGTCACCCTGATAGGTGAACGCGAGCTTGGCGCCCTGGCCCGCGAGCACGCGAGCGATGCCCCAGGCGATCGAGCGATCGTTGGCGACGCCCATGATGAGGCCGCGCTTACCGGCCATCAAGGGCCCCGGCTTTGCAAAATCGATGGCGCTCATCTCAGCTCCTGACATTTCCCGACGAGACCGGCCGCCAGTATCAAACCAGCCGGCTCCACACTTCTGCAATCGCATTGGAACTGCCTCTCGGCGCTCGCCCTCGGCCCAGATCGGCCCGGCGCACCGTCAGGCAGCCCCGATCACCTCAAGCATCGTAACGGCGGAACACGAGTGTCGCATTCGTGCCGCCGAACCCAAAGCTGTTCGACATGACACAGTTAAGTACCGCATTATCAACGCGTTTCCGGGCGATCGGAATATCGGCGAAAGCCGGATCGATCTCCTCGATATTCGCGCTTTCGCAGATGAAGCCATTGTTCATCATCAGCAGCGAAAAAATGCTCTCCTGCACGCCGATCGCCCCGAGAGAATGCCCTGTCAGCGACTTGGTTGCGGCAATAGTCGGAATATCTTTGCCGAAGACCGCCCGTATCGCCTCGATCTCCTTGGCGTCGCCGACCGGGGTCGCTGTAGCGTGCGGGTTGATGTAGTCGATCCGGCCGACCCCCTTCCCGTCCAGGCCCTGCATCGCGAGCTTCATGCAGCGCGCTGCCCCCTCGCCGGACGGCGCAACCATGTCGTAGCCGTCAGACGTCGCTCCGTAACCGACGACCTCGCCGTAGATCCGCGCCCCGCGCGCCTTGGCGTGCGAAAGCTCCTCGAGCACGACTACGCCTGCGCCACCAGCGATGACGAACCCGTCGCGGTTCTTGTCGTAAGCGCGGCTCGCCTTGCCCGGTGTCGAGTTGTATCCACTCGACATCGCGCCCATCGCGTCGAACAGGTTGGACAGGGTCCAGTCCAGCTCCTCGCAACCGCCCGCGAACATCACGTCCTGCTTGCCGTATTGGATGATCTCCGCGGCATTGCCGATGCAATGAGCCGACGTCGCGCAAGCCGACGAGATCGAATAGTTCGTGCCCTTGACCTGGAACGCCGTGGCCATCACGCCGGACGGCCCCGAGCACATGGCTTTCGGGACCTCGAACGGGCCGATCTTCTTTGGATTGCTGTTCTGGCGCGTCGTATCGGCCGCGGCGACGATAGCAACTGTCGACGGACCGCCCGAGCCCATGACGATGCCTGTCCGCTCGTTGGATACGTCCTTGGCTTCCAAGTCCGCATCGCGGATCGCCTGATCCATGGCGATGTAGTTCCAGCCCATGCCGGTGTTCATGAACCGCTTGGGCTTGCGCGGGACCATGCCTTCCCAGTCGAGCTGGGGCTCGCCGTGCACCTGGCAGCGGAAACCGAGCTCTACGTACTTGTCTGCACGCGAGATGCCAGACCGCGCCTCACGCAAAGACGCCAACACCTCCTGTGTGTTGTTGCCGATGCTGGAGACGACCCCCATGCCTGTGACGACCACGCGCCTCATATGACTTGTACCTTCTCCCGAACCGCCCTCGGGTTCAATTCAGCTTGTATTCTCGTCTGCTCGACCGGCTCGCGTCGAACCGCAGGTCCCGCTACCGCCGCGTACCGAACGGCCCTGCCCGCCGGCATCAGCATCATAAAGGCTTCAGTTCATCCCTTCGCCGGTTGATCGCCGGTTTCGAACAAGCCGACTCGCATGTCGGTAGCCGTATAGATCACCTCGCCGTCGGCCTTCAGCGTGCCGTCCGCTATCGCGAGTTTCAGCTTGCGAAGGATGACCCGCTTGAGGTCGACGATGTATTCGACTTTCTTGACCGTCGGCAGAACCATGCCGCTGAACTTCACTTCGCCGACGCCGAGCGCCCGCCCCCTGCCCGGGGCACCGAGCCAGCCCAGATAGAACCCGGTAAGCTGCCACAGCGCATCTAGCCCCAGGCAACCCGGCATGACCGGATCGCCCTTGAAATGGCATGCGAAAAACCAGTCGCATGCCGGGTTTCCGGCAACCTTCAGCTCGGCTACGATCTGCCCTTTGCCATGGGCGCCGCCAGCTTCGCTGATTGCGGCGATCCGCTCGAACATCAGCATCGGAGGCAGCGGCAGTTGCGCATTGCCCGCGCCGAACAGCTCCCCGCGCCCGCACCGAAGCAGATCTTCGTATTCATAGCTGGATTGCCGTTCCGACATCGCCTCTCCAATTCCCCCGTCTGCAGGACCAGCCTGCGCATAAGTCTGCAGCCATCTGCAGCAACAAAGTGTCCAGCCGGCTTCCCGTCGTCCGTCACCCACCACCGCACGTTAGTGCCCGTCTGCGACCGTGACATGCTCCCGGCGATCAGGAAGCTGGAATATGCAACGTCACACCGAGAACTGTCGAGCATCAGCCCGCAAGCCAGTTCGCCAATGCCGCGTGATGCAGAAAGCCCCTACACCGACGCCCCGCCCGAAACCAAGCACCTCGTAGCATAGAAGCCGCCGCGCTCGAAAGCGACTTGGCGATTGGCGACGGATCGGCGCATTCCCATAGCCAATTTGTCGCAAGAAGGGCGAGAATCCGGGCTCGAA
>CAMDMH010000187.1 GCA_945901835.1 Devosia equisanguinis
AAGCCCCTCGGGAGAGACCCAATGTTCCACGGTAACAGCAGCCTCCGCATCCTCGCCGCCGCCATCACCCTCGGCACCGTCGCTTTCTCCAGCCAGGCCTCTGCCGTGAGCCTCTCCGTCCAGCTCGCCTGCGCCACCGACTACTACGCCTACTGCTCCAAGCACGATCCCGATGGCGCCGGCGTCCGCGGCTGCATGCGCGCCGCCGGCCCGAAGCTCTCCAACCGCTGCGTCAACGCCCTGATCGGCGCGGGCGAAGTCTCCAAGGCCGAGGTCGAGCGCCAGAAGGCCGAGAACGGCCGTACCGCCTCCAACAAGTGAACAGCGTCAATATTCCTACCATTCCGGGACGCGAGGCAACGCTTCGTTCACCGACAAGCGCCACTATCACCAAAGAGAGAAGTTCGGCTGTGGGGCCGAGTGCTCGCTGAGTGGCGATGTGTGGGGACGTTATGGGTTTGCTCAAGACGATCGGTTTGGCGGTTTCGGCCGTTGGCCGGCTCTTCGGATTCGGCCGGAAGGAGAAGTCCGTCGACGTCGTGGTTCAACCGATCGAGGTTGCGCGTCCGGCATTCATGCCGGCGGTCGCTGGATTCGTGCATCGCGCTCACGTCGATCATTTCCGGTTCGCGGCACGCTTGGCTTCGGTCGCCAAGCTCAATACGCCGCTGGGCCGCAAGCCGAGGATCGCGAACAAGCGCGCGATGGACCTGCCGGCCATTCCCGTGGAGCGGCTCGGCGCAAAGAAGGTGCGGCTCAACTCCAATCAGGGACCGCGCGTTCTGAAGCCAGCGTTGAAAGTGGCGCTGCCGGCGAGCAACGTCATTCCGTTCCCGGTTGTGGCGCGCGCTCCGGTGATCCAGGTGGTGTCTAGCGCCAAGGCTGCTTGACGACTTTTGTCATCGATGCTTTTGGGGCTGCTCCGGCAACTCCGCTGGGACCTCGACTTCTTGTCATCCCGTTATCATCCCGGTGCTCGGCACCGGGATCCAGAGCGCCACGATCGCCAATGTTCGTTCGAGCGGCACACTGGGGCCCGGGAACAAGCCCCGGGACAACTTCCTTGTTTTGAACCGTCGGCGGAGACATCGGGGCCATCAGGTAGACGCTTGCCGGTCTCAGGCCGTGCGGCGCATGCGCTCCGGCCGCCACGATGGGGGCGTGACGCAGATATAGCCAACATCCGTGTCGGCCTTCGATCCCTCGAGGGACGTGGGGTCGAAGCTCCAGCAACTCGCCAAGTGCATCACGTGCGCTTCGGTCGGATAGACCGGCATGGTTTCGCCCACATCGGCCTTGCGGTTCTTGACGCCTCGCACTTCTGCGAACTTCAGACCTATGCTGCGCTCGTCGCGAGTCGTCTTGCCCTTGTTCCAGATGATGCCTTCGTCGCCGATCGAAAATGCGCGAACCAGCTTGCCATCCGTGACGCGGGCCCAGGCGTAGCAGTCCATCGGCGGATAGCACATGTAGTATTGTGCTTCGGGAAATGCCCCGGCGAGATCCAGCAGCATCGGGGTGCATTTGTCGACGAAGTTGCGGCCGAGTGGCTGGGGTAGCGACAGGCCGACGACGAATGTCCAGCCGTTGACGGGCGGCGTCAGGTAGACGCGGCCCTGTGACAGCTTCTCGTCATATACGGTGCCGATGCCGGTGCGCCAGTTCGACGTCTCGACGGCTTCGAGGCCGAGTTCCTCCGCGACGCGCGAGGCGTCCGGCGTCTGGATCGCGAGCCATGCCATGCGATAGCCGAACGCCGCCGGGGGATCGGGCGTGTCGTCGTAAACGATGCGCGGCTCGAACATCCGCGGCGCCAGCACGAATGCCGCGACGGCGATCGTCACAACGATGAAGACGCCGATCGTCAGAATCACGTGATAGATTTCCTCGGTTCGTCCATCGTTCGTCTATGCGCCGCCCGGGCTGAGCCGCAAGCCGGAGATGTGTCGCGACTGGGGATAATCCTGCGCAGTCGCGACGACGCGAGGCGAGCTGTGGCGAAGATGCGTGTAACCGGTTCGGTCGGGGAACGCTTCGAGCGAGGCCAGCCGCGGTTTCCTGGTGATATCGGATGCGGCGGCGTTGCGCGGGAGCAGCCAACAGCGAAAAGTTATCGCAGATGATTCGTAGTTATTCGTGATGAAAGACGCGCGATGAGATCCGATGTTTCAAGCCGTCGCGACGATGCTGGAGCTGGTCCCGCTGTCACTAGCGGAGAAGGCACCATGGCTCGCGGCATGAACAGCGATGCCACTCAATTGCTGGTGCCGCCGGCAATGCTGGTGGTTGCGATCGCCATGGCGGTCGCTGCTCATCTCCATCTGGGACTTACGCCGGAGATCGCTGCAGCGGTAGGCGTCGCATTGTTCTGCCTGATGCTGATGTGCCACGTTCTGCTGCGGGTGGCCGACGAGGCCGAGAGAGCTGCCGAGGAAGCCGCCGAGCGTGGGATCGAGCAGGTGGCTTCGCCAATGCCGGCGACACCACCGTCCGAGACGGTGGGTGTCGAGGCTCTGGATGTCGAGCGAATGGCGGAGCCGCCAGCGGTTCGTGCGGCTCAGCCTGAAAGCAATAGTGGTTACGGCGATGCCCGGACGATGCCGCAAGAGGTGGGCGGGCCACCTGCGGCAGCGCCCGGCTGGAGCTTCCGGCCCGTCGATCTGATGCAGCCGGGGCCTGAACTGGTTGAAGAGCGGGTTCAAAAGCCGGTTCAACCGACGGCAACGCCGCCGGTCCCCGATCTTCGCTCGCTGGGTGCTTTCCGTCCGACGTATGCCGAGCACAGGCTGGGCGCCGCGCCGGATGCCGGCGAAATGCAGCTTTCCGTCGATCGCGAGGCGGACCGGATCGACTCGATATTGAAGCGGCTCGCCAGCCAGATTCATGCCGGTGCGGCTGAACGACAGCAGGCAGTAGAGCCTGTGCTGCCGGGGTTGGGCGCTGCGACAGCCTCCAAATCCGGGGAAGCCGGCCCGGTCGGCCGGAATGCCGACAGCCATCATCTGCCGCTCGAAGAGCTGGCAGCGGCGAACCCGGATTCGGCGCTTGCGAGTGCCGTCGACGGGCTGCGGTCGACGGTCGAGGCGATGCGCGGTTCGTCAGTGACCTCGGAGCCAGAGATTTCGGCTGCAGAGGTCAGCGTGGCGGCGGTCGCCGAAGCGATAGAAGCCGAGAGCGCCGATGTCTTCCTGTCGCCCATCCTGGGGCTTGCCGATCGGTCGGCCCGGCATTTCGAGGTGTCGGTGAAGCTGCGGGTCGATGCGGGCGATGAGCGGAACATCGCCGAGGGGGCGGAGCTGCTGCCGCTGCTCGATGCGCTTCACGTTCGTCATGCGGCGGGGTTCGCCTCGATGCTCGGGCGGCGGGGGCGGGATGGTGCTGTGTTCTCACAGATCGGCGGTAAGTCTCTCGAGAGCGAGCGGTTCGTCGACGACGTTGCCGGGCGTCATGCGCAGGGCGTTGCAGACCGCATGGTGCTGTCGTTCGCGCAGGACGAGATGCGCGGGCTAGGGCCGGCTCAGTTCGCCGCGCTGGAAGATCTGGCTCGGCTCGGGTTCCGGTTCGCGTTGCAAGGCGTCGCCGATCTCAACATGGATTTCGAGGCCCTGGAGACGCTGGGCTTCGAGTTCGTCAAGCTCGATGCGGCGGTATTCCAGTCGGGCCTGCTCTGCGAGGGGGAAACGGTTCCGGCTAGCGATATCTGCGAACATTTCCAGGATCTGGGCCTGTCGGTGATCGTCGGCGATATCGGCGACGCCGAAACGCGCGACAGGCTGGTCGGCTGGGGCGTGGTATATGGTCAGGGCGCGCTGTTCTGCCAGCCGCGTCCGGTGCCGGTTGCGGCGGCGGCGAGTACGATGGCGGCGTGATGCGCCACTTGGCGACGGTGGCGGAAATCGATCTGTCCTGGCACTAGAATCTGGCGAGTTCCGAGCTATAGTCGCATCCGGTCGGCCTTCGAGGCCGGTGGAGGAGACTTTCGCAAATCGAGGCGGTGCCATGGCTTATACGCTCGCTCAACTCGCGTCGGATATCCGCTCGACGCTCGAAGCGGACTCGGGAACTGTTGGTCGCAAGAAGGTCTGCGGGTTCGTCACAAAGGCGCTAAAGGACGAGACGTTCGTTGCCGAGCATCTAAAGGACCGGCCCGAAGGCGGCAATCCGCGCGAGATTCTGTACGAGGACCCGAAGCTGGGTTTCTGCATCTGCGGTCACGTCTACAAGCCGAACGCGGTCGGCAATCCGCACGATCACGGTTCGAGCTGGGCGATCTACGGGCAGGCTACCGGCATTACCGAGATGACCGACTGGAAGGTCGTCGAGAAGGGTGAAGGCGCGAAGCCTACACTGGTCGTGCCCGATCGGGTTTACGAGTTGAAGCCGGGCGACGCGCATTTCTACGATATCGGTTTCATCCATTCGCCGCGCCGCCTGATGCCGTCGAAGCTGCTGCGGATCGAAGGCGCCAATCTCGATGTCGTGAAGCGATCGAACATCAAGGCTAAGGCTTGAGCCGCGGCGATAGCGCTGCGAGGTCAAAGTCAGCATTCGCGGTTGTTTTCCCCCCCGTGCAAGGAGGGTCGTACGTAGCGCCGGAGGGGCAGCGTCGGCCAACACATCGAAATCCGGGCTCTCGTCGATAGATTCCCCCTCCGCCCCTTCGGGGCACCTCCCCCGCAAGGGGGAGGGGAACTACGGTGAACGGGCGTCGATTCAACTGTCGCTCTGAACCTGTCCGATACGGGATGATCGCATGTCAGAGATCACTGCAGATCCGATCGTCATCGTGTCTGTCGCGCGGACGGCGATGGGCGGGTTCCAGGGCGTGTTCGGGAGCCTTACGGCGCCAGAGCTCGGTGCGGCGGCGATCAAGGCGGCGGTTTCGCGCGCCGGTGTCGCGGGCGATGGCGTGTCTGAAGTGCTGATGGGCTGCGTGTTGCCGGCGGGGCAGGGGCAAGCGCCGGCGCGGCAGGCTTCACGCGGAGCCGGGCTGCCCGATCACGTGCCGTGCACGACGGTCAACAAGATGTGCGGCTCCGGCATGAAGACGGTCATGCTCGCGTTCGAGGCGCTGCATGCGCGCCCAAGGGATGTCATCGTCGCGGGTGGCATGGAGAGCATGACGAACGCACCGTATCTGCTGCCGAAGATGCGCGGCGGCGCGCGGCTCGGACATGCGGAAGCCAAAGATCACATGTTCCTGGACGGGCTGGAGGATGCCTACGAGAAGGGGCGTTTGATGGGCACGTTCGCGGAAGATACCGCGCAGCATTTCCAGTTCACGCGCGAGGCCCAGGATGCGTTTGCGATCGAGAGCCTGAGGCGTGCGAAGGCCGCGAACGAAGACGGCAGTTTCGCGCAGGAAATCGTGCCGATCACGGTGAAGGGCCGCAAGGGGGCTGCCGAGGTGACGCGCGACGAGCAGCCGTTCGCGGCGGACCCGTCGCGCATTCCGATGCTTAAGCCAGCTTTTCGCGACGGCGGCACCGTCACGGCTGCCAATTCGTCGTCGATCTCGGACGGGGCGGCGGCGCTGGTGCTGATGCGGGCTAGCGAAGCGAAGCGGCGGAAGCTGAAGGCGCTCGCTCGGATCGTAGGCGTGGCTTCGCATGCTCAAGCGCCTGCGTGGTTCACAACGGCGCCGGTGGGGGCGATCGGAAAGCTACTGGCGGCCACGGGGTGGAAATCGGGCGATACCGATCTCTACGAGATCAACGAGGCGTTCGCAGTCGTGACCATGGCTGGGATGCGGGAACTCGACTTGCCGCACGACAAGGTCAACGTCCACGGCGGTGCGTGCGCGCTGGGTCATCCGATCGGCGCTTCCGGGGCGAGGATCATCGTGTCGCTGCTTGGGGCGCTGGAAAAGCGCGGCGGGCGGCGCGGGATCGCAGCGCTGTGCATCGGCGGCGGCGAGGCGACCGCGGTCGCGGTCGAGCGCATCGCACGCTGACCGCCCATGTTCTTCTACGCCTCGAAACTGATCTCGGCATTCATCTGGCCGTCGAGCGTCATCACCGCGATGTTGCTGGCCGGTGTCGTGGGCGTGCTTACCGGCCGGGGCGGGGCATGGGCCAAGCGCTGTCTGGGCGCGGGGTTCGCATTGTTGCTCGTGTGCGGGTTCGGTCCGGTCGGTAGCATCCTGATGCTGCCGCTGGAGCAGCGGTTCGAGCGACGAGCGCTGCCGCCCAATGTCGAAGGTGTGATCATTCTTGGTGGTTTCGAGATGGGAGCGATGACGCAGGCGCGGGGCCAGCTTTCGTTCAACGAGGCGGGGGAACGCCTGACCGAAGGCGTCCGTCTGGCGCTGAGCCTTCCCAAGTCGAAGGTCATCTACACGGGCGGGGAGGCCTGGTTGCTTGGGTCCGAGAAGAGTGGCGCGGCAACGTCTATCGGTGACACGATCATGGCGTTCGGGATCGCCCGGGAGCGGATCGTCCTGGAAGACTTGTCGCGGACCACATGGGAGAAT
>CAMDMH010000188.1 GCA_945901835.1 Devosia equisanguinis
CGGAATCGCACCCACGCAACACGAGTCGAGATTATGAACCGACGGTATAAGTTGCCACACGGACCGCCTTCGCGGTCCGAGGCCGCGACCGCGGCCCGGCGCCAGTGCGCCGCACTAAAGTAACTAGTGAATCTCCGGCTCCGGCACGGTGCTACCGGCCTCGAGGAACTCGAAATCGCAGCCGTCGTCGGCTTGGCCCACGTGCTCCTGATACATCCGTCCGAAGCCACGCTCGTAACGTGGCGGCAGCGGTTGCCACTGAGAGCGCCGCTTCGCCAATTCCTCGTCTGACACGCCGAGATGGATCCGCCGCCCCTTAACGTCCACTTCGATCTCGTCGCCGGTCTTCACGAGCGCCAGCGGCCCGCCGACGAAGCTCTCCGGCGTGACGTGCAGGATGCACGCCCCGTAACTCGTCCCAGACATGCGCGCATCCGAGATCCGCAGCATGTCGCGCACGCCAGCCTTCACGAGCTTTCGCGGGATCGGCAGCATGCCCCACTCGGGCATACCCGGCCCGCCCTTCGGCCCCGCGTTTTGCAGAACCAGAACATGATCCGGCGTCACGTCCAGATCTTCGCGCTCCACCTCGCGCGCCATCTCGTCGTAGTCGCGGAACACGATCGCCTTTCCGCGATGCTGCCGCAGGCGGGGCTCTGCCGCCGCCGGCTTCATCACGCAGCCGCGCGGCGCGAGATTGCCTTTCAGGATCGCCGTCGCGCCTTCCGCATAGATCGCTTTGTCGACCGGAAGGATAACCTCTTTCAGCCATACCTTCGCCGTCGCGATGTTATCGCCGAGCGAGCGACCGTTCACCGTCATTGCGCCGCCGTCGAGCTTGCCCTTGATCTCCGACATCAGCCCCGGCAATCCGCCCGCGTAGAACATATCCTCCATCAGGTATTTGCCCGACGGCCGGATATTCGCGATCACGGGCACTTCGCGGCTGAGCTGATCGAACCGCTCGATCGACAGCGCGATGCCCGCCCGCCGCGCCATCGCGATTACATGGATGATCGCGTTGGTCGAGCCGCCGACCGCCATGTGCACCTTGATCGCGTTGTCGAACGACGCCGGCGACAGAACCTTGTCCGGCGTCATGTCCTCCCAAACCATGTCGACGATGCGCCGCCCGGACGCCGCGCACATCCGGGGATGGCTCGCGTCGGCTGCGGGGATCGTGGACGCCCCCGGCAACGACAGCCCCAGCGCCTCCGCGATAATCATCATCGTCGCGGCGGTCCCCATCACCATGCACGTACCGAACGAGCGCGCGATGCCGCCCTCGATTTCAGCCCAGTCCGCGTCCGAGATATTGCCCGCGCGCTTCTCGTCCCAATACTTCCAGGCGTCCGAGCCAGAGCCGAGCTGCTCGCCGCGCCAGTTCCCGCGCAGCATCGGGCCGGCGGGAATGTAGATGAACGGCAGGCCCATGGAGATCGCGCCCATCACGAGCCCGGGCGTAGTCTTGTCGCAACCACCCATCAGCACCGCGCCGTCGATCGGATAGCTGCGCAGGTTCTCCTCCGCCTCCATCGCGAGCAGGTTGCGGTAGAGCATCGTCGAAGGCTTCTGGAACGGCTCCGACAGCGACATGCACGGGATCTCGACGGGGAAACCTCCGGCCTGAAGAATGCCGCGCTTCACGTCCTCCGCCCGCGCCTTGAAGTGCGCGTGGCACGCGTTGATGTCGCTCCACGTATTGAGGATCGCGATGACCGGCTTTCCTTTCCAGTCGTCCGCGTCATAGCCCATCTGCCGCAACCGCGACCGATGCCCGAACGATCGCAGATCCTCCACCCCGAGCCAGCGGTGCGAACGAAGGGACTCCGGCGATTTGCGGGTGTTCATGAGGATCCATTCTCGGGGTAGGGCTGGTAAGCGTAGCGCCAACCGCCCCGTATTGATGCTGGCGTAAGGCAGTTCCGAACAATCACAGCTACGATTTCTGGCGTGGACCAGCGGTTCTCCTCCCCCCATTGTGGGGGAGGTGGCCCGTAGGGCCGGAGGGGGGAAGCCCAACAGAAACACGGATTTCTGACACCCCCCACCCCAGACCCCTCCCCACAATGGGGAGGGGGGAGAGAGCTTACTTTTCGATTCAGTTATTGTGCGGAGTATCCTAAGCGGGTTGCGCGCCCTCCGATGCAACCACTACTCCAGCTTGATCTTTCCCTCGCGCACCACGCGGCCCCATTTGCCGATCTCGTCCTCGATGAACTTGCCGAACTCAGGCGTCGTCATGTTGCCGATATCGGCACCGTCTCGCTCGAATTGCGTCGCGGTCTCCTGCGATTTGAGCACCGCACTCACCTCTCGGTGCAGCTTCTCGACGATGGCCGGCGGCGTGCCCGCAGGCGCAGCGAATCCCCACCAGTTGGCAGCCGAATAGCCCGGAACTCCACTCTCGGCCACGGTCGGCACGGTTGGGAAAAGCGGCGTGCGAGCCGTGCCGGTGACGCCGAGGGCTCGCAGCTTGCCGCTGACGACGTGCGGCTGCGAGGCGACATACGAGTTGAACAGCACCTGACTGTGTCCGCCCACCACGTCGATCATTGCAGGCCCGCCGCCCTTGAACGGCACCTGCTGGATATCGACACCTGCCATCATCGAGAACAGTACGCCCGCGGTGTGCGTGAAGCTGCCGATGCCGGCATTGGCCGCGATCAGTTGCCCGGGCTTCTGCTTGGCGAGCGCGATCAACTCGACAACCGTATTGGCGGGCACCGACGGATGCACGGTGAGCACACTCGGCCCGCTGCCCAGGAACACGATCGGCGTGAACGCTTTGATCGGATCGTATTTGAGCTTGTAGACCGCGGGGTTGACCGCGTGCGACAGCGACATCTGCAGCAGCGTGTAGCCATCGGGCGGAGCATTCGCGACGATCTCCGTGCCGATCGTGGCGCCAGCACCGCCGCGGTTGTCGGGCTGCACCTGCTGGCCGAGCCGTTTGGTCAGTCCGGTGGCAACGGTGCGTGCGATCAGATCGACGCTGCCGCCCGGCGCGAACGGGATGACCAGCCGGATCGGCCGGTTCGGATAATCCTGTGCCGCCGCCAGAGACGTCGACGCGACCAGCATCACGAACGCGCGCAGCGCAAAGCTATTGACGCCTCGCATCGACTATCCTCCCTGTCCGACTTCTGATTTCCGACTTCCGCCTGCTGCCTCACTCCATCTTGATCTTCTGTTCGGCGATCAGCCCGCCCCACTTCTTGCGCTCGTCGGCGACGAACTGCGCGAACTCGGCAGCACCCCCGCCGACGGACTCCGACACCAGCGTCGCCAGCCGGTCCTTCAGCAACTTGTCCTGGCAGATCACCTTCACGCCCGCCTCGATCTTGTCGCAGATCTCTTTCGGCGTTCCTGCCCGCACGCCGACGCCGATCCACGACGTCGTGTCGTAGCCCTTCACGGTATCGCCGATCGGCGGGTACTCCGGCGCATGCGGCGAACGCTTCGCCGTCGTGATGCCGAGCGCCTTCACTGTGCCCGCGCGCGCCTGCGGAACGATCGCGGCGATGTTGTCGAAGATCATGTCGACGTTGCCCGAAAGCAGGTCGTTCATGGCCGGCGCGCTGCCGCGATAGTGCACGACGACGATGTCGGTGCCGGTCATCTTCACGAACAGCGCGCCCGATAGATGCGTCGTGGTGCCCACGCTCGTCGATGCATAGTTGAGCTTACCCGGATTGGCTTTCGCATACGCGATCAACTCGGCCACCGAGTTCACCGGCAGGTCCTTCTTCACGCAAAGCAGGTTCGGAATGCTGGCCACGTACCCGAGCGGGATGATGTCTTTTTCCGGATCGAAAGGCATCCGCGCATAGAGGAACTGGTTCGTCGCGAAGCCCGGGGGCACGATCATGATCTGGGTGCCGTCGGTCGGCCCTTTTGCCACGCGGTCCATCGCGATGTTGGCGCCGGCGCCTGCCACGTTCTCGACGATCGTCGGCACGCCCCAAAGCACGCCGAGCCGGTCGGCCACCACGCGTCCAACGATGTCCTGCGCGCCGCCCGCGGGAAACCCGACGATGAATTTGATCTGCTGGCCCGCGGGATAACCCTGCGCCCGCAGGATGGATGGACTGGCGAGACCGCCCACCATGGCGCCCGTAGAAAGTGCGCCGGCCGAGAATGTACGTCTGTCGATCTTGGACAATTGCTTCTCCCTTTGCATCTCGTGCGCGTCGCTCGTGTTGGACTGAGCGGACGGTTCGGCTTGCGCGAGGTTTGGCGCTGGTGAACTATGCGCTACCTTCGAGAAAAGTAGCCGCGCGACGGGCGGCCCGCCAGTACAATCTACATAGCCCTTTAGGGCAAGGCCGCGCCGCCAGGGAGCGAACCGATGATCTCATTCGTGCATCCACGGGCAGTCACCGCCACTTCATGTGCGCTCACATGGGGAACATTGCTTAGCTTGGCCGCCCCCGCCACCGCGCAGGATTTCTACGCCGGCAAGACGGTGAACATCATTGCCGGAACCGGCCCGGGCGGCGGACACGATATCTTCGCGCGCATGATTGCCCGCCATTTGCCTCGCTACATCCCCGGTGCGCCGACGATTATCGTTCAGAATATGCCCGGCGCCGGTGGCAAACGCGCCACGGACTTCATCTACAACGGCGCACCCAAGGACGGCACGACGATAGCGGGAGTGTTCCCCGGTCCGATCCTCGGGCCGCTGCTCGAGGATGGCGCGAAGGAGCGCTACGACCCGCTCAAGTTCCAGTACATCGGCTCCGGCGATACCGACACGCGCATCTGCGCCACGCTCAAGACCTCGAAGATCAAGTCGTTCAAGGACCTCATGACGACAGAAGCCGTGTTCGGCTCGAGCGCTCCCGGCGGCTCCACGCATGACTACGCCTGGATGATCGGCAACCTCGGCGGTGCGAAGGTGCGCGTCGTCACCGGCTATCAAGGCACCCCGCCGATCACGCTGGCGATGGAGCGCGGCGAGGTCGATGGCGTCTGCGGCTGGGGCTGGTCGATCTTCAAATCGGAGCGCACCGGCTGGAAGGAGAGCAATCCGTTCCAGTTCATCTTGCAGACGTCGATTTCGCCCGATCCCGAGCTGACCGCGCTCGGCGTGCCGGACTTCTCCACGTTCGTCGATGGTGACAGGAAGAAAGCCGCCGAGCTCATTATCTCGCAGCAGGCCTTCTCGCGGCCCTACATCGCCCCGCCCGAAACACCCGCCGACCGCGTCGAGATCCTGCGTAAGGCGTTCATGGCGACTTTGGCCGACGCGGCTGTCGTCGCCGAATTCGCCAAGATCAACATCACCAACAAGCCCCTCGCCGGTGCTGAACTTCAGGCTCTCGTCAAACGTCTCTACGCGACCGACGAGAAAATCGTCGCCCTCGCCCGCGCCGCCCAGAAGCCACCTGCCGGGAAGTAACCCCATTTACTGGACCAACACTTTTTCTGCATCCCCGGGCGAGCGGCTCTGCCGTGAGGCCCGGGGCCTTGCCCCGAAATTATCGGGCAATCACACCTTCCTCGCTATCAACACCAACTCCCGCAGCGTGAATGTGAAGTCGTCGCCCTCGATCGCCGCAGGCTTCAGGAACGCGGCGAGGCACGAACTCGCCTCCTCGATGATGCCCTCGAGCTCCGCGATCCGTCCCGCCGTCACCGATTGCTGCTTGACCCACGGCCGGAACGGCATCGTCTTGTCCATGATCTCCTGATGCGCGGAGGCTAACCCGGAGCCGGCCATCAGCCCGCGCCACGCCGCCGCCGTCAGCGCCCGCCCATGGCTCGGATCGCGGATCTTCTCTAACAGATTGTAGACGACGTCCGCCGCAGCTAGATCGTCCGCGGCGAACCCTGGCGTGGTCTCGGCGCAAGGCGAGATGTTGTCGACCAGCGCGAACGTACCGCCCGGGCGCAGCACGCGCGCGACCTCGGCGATGAAGCGCGGCACGTTGGCGAAGTGGTGCGGCGCGATCCGGCATGACACGAGATCGAAGCTTGCATCCGCGAATGCGAGCGCCTCCGCGTCCGCCTCCGCCGTCTCGACGTTGGTATGCCCCTTCGCCGCTGCCAGCTTCGCCGTCTCCGCCAGCATCTCCGGCGTGATATCGGACGCAACGACCTTCGCGACGTGAGGCGCGAACGCCAACGCCATGTGCCCCGCCCCGGTCGCGATATCGAGCGCATGCCAGCCCGCTTTCGGACCCACCAGCTCCACCACCCTCGTAAGGCTCGCACCCTTGGCATGCACCGCCGACGTCACATAGGCGGCCGCATGCGCACCGAACTGCTGCTGAACGAGCGTTTTGGACATTCGAGGCTCCCGGAACAAGTTTACGGTCTGATAACCACGCCCCCACGACTGTTCACTGCAAGCTGTCGCTGGTTGCAGAAGTTTCACGATCTGCAGCTATCTTTTCGGCCATGAGCACAAGCTATTTCAAGCTCTCGAAGTCGTTGCGGACAAGATT
>CAMDMH010000189.1 GCA_945901835.1 Devosia equisanguinis
CAGGTATCGTATTGGCGTGCGGCGCTGGGGATTGTGATCCTGGTGATCGTGCTGGTGTTCCCGCAAGGCGTCGTGGGCTCGATCGCGCAGTGGCGGCAACGGTTCAAAGAGCGCGCGGGGAGGTCTGCATGAGCGTGCTCGAGGTCTCCAGTCTGGCCAAGTCTTTCGGTGGCGTGAAAGCGGTCGACGGCGTCACGTTCAATGTCGAGCGTGGCGAGTTCCTGGCGCTGATCGGGCCCAATGGCGCGGGCAAGTCGACCTGCTTCAACATGATCAATGGGCAGCTCGCGCCTGATGGCGGCGATGTCCGGCTCGAGGGGCGGAGCATCGCACGGTTGTCGCCACGCCAGATCTGGAGCGCGGGCGTTGGGCGCACATTCCAGATAGCGGCGACGTTCGCTTCGTTCACCGTCATCGAAAACGTGCAGATGGCGCTGCTGTCGCATCATGGCGAGGTTTACCGTTTCGCTGGGCGTGTCGGGCCGCGGCACCGCGAGGAAGCGCTCGCGTTGCTCCATCGCGTGGGCATGGCCGATCAGGCGGATCGCAGCAGCCGGGAACTGGCCTACGGTGACGTCAAACGGCTGGAGCTTGCGATCGCGCTCGCGAACGAACCGAAGCTGTTGTTGATGGACGAGCCGACAGCAGGCATGGCTGCGAAAGAGCGCAACGAGCTTATCGCATTGGTGAAGCGTCTCGTCGTCGAACGCGGCATCTCGGTGCTGTTCACGGAGCACAGTATGGACGTGGTGTTCACGTTCGCCGACCGCATCGTCGTACTCGCGCGCGGGCGGCTGATCGCGGAAGGGGATGCCGCCTCGATCCGAGCCAACAAGGATGTGCAAGCCGTCTATCTCGGCACTGGCAAGGTGTTCGAGCGCAAGGGGTCGGTTCGTTCTGCTGGGGCACCGGCGCCATGAGCATGCCTGTTCTGTCGGTCGACAATCTCAATGCGTGGTACGGCGCAGCGCACATCCTGTTCGACGTATCGCTCACTATCGGACGCGGCGAAGTGGTCGCGCTGATGGGACGGAATGGCGCGGGGAAATCGACGACGTTGAAAGCGATCATGGGGCTCATCGAGCGCCGCTCCGGTGCGGTCAGATTCGAGGGCAACGATATCTCGCGCTTGGCGGCTTATCGGGTTGCTCGGCTCGGGCTCGGTTATGTGCCGGAGGATCGCCGCATCTTCACTGATCTCACCGTGACCGAAAATCTCGACGTCGGACGCCAGCCGCCGCGTGCGTGGACCGATGGCACCCCGGCGCCGTTGTGGACCGAGGAGCGTCTGTTCTCTCTGTTTCCCAATCTGGGCGCGATGCCCGACCGGCCAGGCGGTCAAATGTCTGGAGGTGAGCAACAGATGCTGACGGTGGCACGGACGCTGATGGGCAATCCATTGCTCGTGCTTCTCGACGAGCCTTCGGAAGGGGTTGCACCCGTCATCGTCGAGCAGATGGCGAATACGATCGTCGCGCTGAAGGAAGAGGGTATGTCGATCCTGCTGTCGGAGCAGAACATCCATTTCGCCGAGGCTGTATGCGATCGGGCTTATGTGCTGGAGAAAGGCCACATCCGCTGGCAGGGGGAGATGCAGGCGTTGCTCGCGGATACGCAGACGCAGCGGGCGCTGCTGACGATTTGAGGTGGTCGTGGATCACTCGCGCTCGTTCGTTGGGCAGGCGGCGTCGAGGTTGGTCGAAAGCCACTCTAGCGCGGGCTCTACGGCCGCCTGCCACAGATCCCACGTATGCTCGCCCTTCATGACGCGCAGTTCGCTTTTGAAGCCGCGTCCCTGGAGTTCGGCGTGCATGCGAATGGTGCCATCGATGATTGAGGTGGCCCCACTTCGTTTCCAGATGCTGTTCCAGATGGAAAGCGGCGCGCTTGAAGCGTCCGAAGGCCGCTGCTTCGAGAGCAAGGCTGAGTGCGCGTTCATGAGGCGTACCGCCTCCGGTTGCGGCGAGGGCTGATCGAGTGGATGTCACAGCGGCGCGTGCTGTCGCCGTTCCATGTTGGCGGCGGATCAACGCATGGGCGATGCACGGAGAGTGCGTGGGCCGCCGTCATGTCGGCGTCTTGTCGAAGCGCCTCCTGCTCGTGTGCGAGGAACGGTCTCTGTGCAGCGAACTCCTTAACCGCCCTGTCCTAGAAGCGGATTGCCTGTCCGTTCACGCCAGAGTGCAGTTCGGATTGGCGAGCGACAGTCATGCATGAACCTCGGTCGTTGGGGCCTTTACAGAGGCGGGTGGCGCTCTGCCCAGGCGATCAGAATTCAGGCGTTGCAGACACCAGGGCTTGGATCGACCAATCAGCAGTGAGATACGGGGTGTCCAAGGCTTGTCGTCCGTTCACTACAGGGCTATTCGCAGACGGTGCGCGGACTGTTAAGGCTTCACGTTTTTGTCAGCAGTTCGTGAGCTGCGGTGATCGGACAGCGGCGTGACTGCGCCTTTTTTGTCGCGTGCGTGTAACGTCTGAGCGACTGCCGGCGAACAGGGATCGAGACAGATCGTGTCGAACAGAATCGACGAGCTTTCGTCGCTGATGCGTGCTGGCAATGCCGGCGATGCCGGGGCCTACCGCACGCTTCTTCAGATGCTTGCCGGGCGATTGCGGATTTCGGTCCGCCGCGCCCTGGCGAGAATTGGGCGAGGGCCCGAAGAGGCAGAGGATATCGTGCAAGAGACACTGCTGGCTCTACATCTCAAGCGTCACACCTGGGACCACAGCCAGCCGGTGGAGCCCTGGGTACGGGGGATCGCGCGCTACAAGATGATCGACGCGCTTCGCCGCCGCGGCTTTACCGAGCACCGATCGATCGATGATTTCGCAGATGTGTTCGCCGCACCGCAGACCGACGAGGCGGGCACGCTGGCGGCACGGGACCTTCTGACTAAGCTGCCCGAACGCGACCGACAGATCGTGCAGGCCATGTCGATCGAAGGGCGAAGCGCGAAGGAGGCCGGCGCGCCGTTGGGGATGACGGAGGGCGCGGTTCGTGTGGCGCTACATCGCGCGCTGAAGGTGCTCGCCTCTGCTGCCCGGAAAGGTGACTTATGAAAACCGATGATCTGATCTCATTGCTCGCGGCGGATCGTGAGCCGTCCGGGCCAGCGATGAATCGCTTGATCTGCGTGGCGGCGGCTTCCGGCATGTTGGTGTCACTGGTGCTGTTTGCAGCAACGCTAGGGTTGAGGCCGGACATTTCGTCGGCTCTGCAGACATGGCGTTTCGACGTGAAGTTCGCGATCGCGGTAGTGGCTGTGGCGGCGGCAGTGATCGATTGTCTGCGATCGATGCGGCCGCAAGTGGAGAAGGCTTACTCGTTCAGTCTCGTCGCTGTTGCTTTGCTGGCGGTGGCGGTCGTGATCGAGCTTGCCGCGGTGCCGCCGAGTGAGTGGCAGGCGCGTGTCGTCGGCACGAATGGCTTGATGTGCCTAATTTCTATCCCGGCGCTGTCGCTCGTGCCGCTCGTCGTGCTGCTGAGGGCTCTGCGGGCGGGGGCGCCTGCTTCGCCTGCGGGCGCCGGTGCGGCTATCGGCGTGCTTTCGGCGGCTTGTGGCGCGTTGCTTTACGCCACGCATTGTTCCGATGATTCGCCGCTGTTCGTGGCGACCTGGTATCTGATGGCGGCGGTGCCGGTGATCGGCTTGGGGGCGGTGGCTGGAAGCCGCTTGCTGAAGTGGTGAGCGATGCGAAGCCATCGTGCTTGGCGCGTTGTCGAGGCGATTTTTCAACGAACCGGGCCGGTGCCGCCACTGTCGAGGGCGCGCGTGAGCATTTCAACGACGGCGGGGATTTCGTCCGGTGCGAGCTTTCCGTGCCGTTTCAGAATTTGGGAAAGTGGTAGCGCTCGCTTGCGCCCGAGGACGAAGCTGTCGCGCTTCTCGAGCGAAATTTTCGCGAATTCCGCAGCGCCATCGTGGCAACCGGCACACTTCTGTTCATAGACGGTGGCACTCTGGAATTGCGCCAGGAGCAGGCCATAGATTCCATCGCTTTCTGCTGCGCCGGTTTCGTGCAGCGATAAGAAGCGCTTGAGGTCGCGGTTGTGGCGACCTGCAAGTTTTCCGTCTTCGATATGCAGATGGGTGCGGGCGAATGCACCCGCGGGGCCGTGGCATTCCGCGCAACGGTTGTCCCAGAACAACGTCAGGTCGAGAGCGGTGCTCGGTGAGGGCGATAATCCGATAATCGAGGCTATCGCGACTGCGATTACGCGGAGCATTTTGCATCTCGACAAGAGTGTGGGCGCGAGTGGGGGCGCAGAACGAATACGTATCGCACTGGAAGGTGGCCGGTCGCTTGATCGCAATCAACCGGATCCGATCCTGGCTGCTTTATTGTTACATTCGAATGCGATGATTTAAGTGATGGAGCGAAGCATGAGCAGGTTTGGAATTATCGTTCGAGGTTTGATGGTGGCGGCCGTTGTTGCCGCTGCGTCGAGTGGCGGCGTCGTCGCCGGGCCGTTTGCGGATTTCGAACGTGCTTTGGCGACTGCCTATGGGCCCTACAAAGCAGCGCTGCTCCAGACCAATCAGAAAGACAAGGCGGGGACGGAGAAGTCATTGGCTGCGTTCGAAGCGCAGTGGGGCCAGCTGATGAAGACGTATCGTGCAGCGCCCCCGCCACAATACGCTGACGATGCGGGATGGCCTGCGACGGTTGCTGCCGTCGAGAAGCTCATTGCTTCGGCAAAGGCCGAGACCGAAAAGGGCGATCTGGTGAAGGCTCATGACGTCCTGGAAGGTGTGCGTGACCAGCTGGGAAATCTCAGACTTCGCAACGGCGTGGTGGTGTTCTCCGATCGTGTGGATGCCTTCCACGAACACATGGAGCATGTTCTCGTCGCGAAGTACGCCGGTGCTGAGGGCGTTGCGATGCTGCGGGAAGATGCGGCGGTTCTGGTTCACCTCGCGGGTCTACTGGAAAAGAATGCTCCGGCTGGTTTCAAGAGCGAGGCTGCATTCAACGAGGGGCTGGCTGCGATGGTCGGGGCAGCGAAGGCGTTGCTGGCGGCTGCGCGGAGCGGCGATGCCGAAGTCATCGGTAAATCGCTGAAGGCACTGAAGCCGGCGTATGCAAAGTTCTTCGTGAAGAACGGCTGACGTTTCAGGAGAAGGTCGATGCACGAGCGCGCGGTTACCGTCGTCGAGAGCGGCAGTGGTCCTTACGGGCAATTCATCACGTCGGGGCGGCACGTGATGGGGGCGGACGAGCCGGTCGAACTCGGCGGCATGGATACCGGGCCCGATCCATATGAGCTGCTGCTGTCGGCGCTCGGTGCATGCCCAGCGAAGACGCTACGCATGTATGCGACGCGGAAGAAGATGAGACTTTCGCGTGTCGAGGTGCGGCTGCGTCATGTGCAGCGAGCGGCGGGATCGGGTGGGCTGACAGACAAGTTCGAGCGGCGGATTGCGCTGTTCGGGGATCTGAGTGTGGAAGACCGCCAGCGCCAGCGCCTGCTCGAGATCGCGGACAAGTGTCCCGTCAGTCAGACGCTGCAGCGGAGTTCGGTGGTGGACTCGTTGCTGGATGAGGCGAAGGTTGGATAGGGAACGCCCTAGGTCTCCCCCACTCCTAACCCCTCCCCACAAGGGGGGAGGGGGATAGAAGTGAGACGAGGGAACGTGGTGGTCAGCCCTTCACGGGGAGCTTGGCGGCGAACTTCGAGCCACGGACGCACATTTTTCCGCGAGGGTCTTGCCAGAGCTTTTCGGTTGCGTGCAGGTGGCCGAGGGCCTGCGCCACGGAGCGGAACTCGTAATCGGAGAAACGCTCGGCGATGTCGGTGTAGTAGAGCGGCTCCTTCTCGATCGATTCGAGGATCTTGGCGGCGAGCGCTTCGATCGCCTTCTGGTCGGCGGCCTTGCCCGGCTTGTCCTTCTTGCCCTTCACGTAGTCTTCGACCTTGGCCGTTTCGGCGTAGGCGTACGTGATGCGCTCGTAGTGCTCCTTGGGGATGCCGTCGGGGATGGTTGCGTCGACGCCGATCTTGGCGCCCGTGGGCACGATGCCTGCGCCTTGCGGTAGGCTGGGGTCGAGCGGCTTGGCGCGGGCGTTCGGGATGATGATGACGTCCTTGTCGCCCTGCACGCGGGTAGCGATCGCCCATTCGACGTCCATGGGATTGTTGACGTCGATGTCGTCGTCGACCACGACAACGTGCTTCAGATCCATGACCGACAGGGCGGCAAGGAGAGCGTTCTTGGCCTCACCGGGCTGCTTCTTGATCGAGATCACCGCGTGCCAGAAAGCGCAACCGCCGAGCGTGACGTTGATGTCCTTGACCTGCACGCCTGCCGTCCGCAGCGCCTGGCGGATCGCGGCATAGCGCGTGGGCGCGGCGAGCCACGTATTCTCCCAGGGCATGTGCAGGTTGTAGTAGATCGCGTCCTTGCGCATGCAGATCGCCTTGACGCGCACCAGTGGGTTCCAATGCAGG
>CAMDMH010000190.1 GCA_945901835.1 Devosia equisanguinis
CCACGCTTCCGAAATCCAGCGAATCCGTTCTACAGTGTGTCGGCATCGGGCGCCTGCTCCGCTTCAGGTGAAGTCGTTCTCGTAAAACAACTTTCCCTGATTCGGAGGCCCGATGTCGTCATCCATGGTGAGAAACGCGGGCTAGGCCCGCCGTTTATTTTGAACGTCGTTCTCTCACGGAGATGCGAAACATGCGTTCCATGTCTGATGTGAAATCGAATAAAATCTTGTCCAGTTCGAGCCGGCGGGAGTTTCCAGAGCGTGAACAGCCGTTGCCACCGGGGCCGTGTGGTCCTACTAATGCTCGGCAACCGCGAGCCTTCGACGCCCGCGAAGCAGCCTGTCAACTGGGGAGGAACTCGCATGACTTCGATCAGGAGCTGGCTCGGCGCGACCGCGGCGCTCGTGGTGCTCGCGTCGCCCGCATTCGCTCAATCACCGCCGGGTTTCAGCGCGCTCGACAAGTCCGATCCGAAGACGAGCAAGCAGGACGCGGGCCTCAAACCACATCCGACGCCGCCGATCGCAGCCGTTGCAGACAAGCTGCCGATCGACAAGATCAAGTTGCCGGCCGGCTTCAAGGCCGAGGTATGGTCCACGGGCCATGCCGGTGCGCGCACGATGGTGCGCGGCGCCAAGGGCACGATCTTCATGGGTACGCGCCAGATCGGCCGCGTCTATGCGATCACCGACGACATGGGCAAGCGGACCGTGCGCACGCTCGTGCAGGGCCTGACGCAGCCGAATGGTCTCGCATTCAAAGACGGCGCGCTCTACGTGCTCGCGATCAATCGGGTGCTGCGCTACGACAACATCGAGGACAAGCTCGACAATCCGGGTACGCCCGTCGAGCTGACGAAAGCGTTCGACCTGCCGGATACGGTCCATCACAATTGGAAGTATGCTGCTTTCGGGCCCGATGGGAAGCTCTACGTTCAGGTCGGCGCGAACTGCAACGTCTGTGAGATCAATCCCGGAATTCATGCTCAGATCCGACGCTACAATCTCGATGGCACCGGTATGGAAATCGTGGCCCGCGGCGTCCGTAACACCGTTGGTTTCGACTGGCATCCTGTTACCAAGGAATTGTGGTTCACCGACAATGGCAAGGACTGGTTCGGCAACGAAGGTCCAGAGGACGAGTTGAACCGCGTGGCCAAGGGTAACGAGGGCGCCAACTTTGGCTTCCCGTATTGCCACGCACGCGGAATGACCGATACCGCTCTGAAGAAGCCCAACTCGTGCGCCGGCGTGACGATGCCGGCCGCCCTGCTCGGCCCGCATGCCGGGGCTCTCGGCATCAAGTTCTATACCGGCAAGATGTTCCCGAAGTCGTACCAGAACGTCGCGCTCATCGCGCGGCGGGGATCGTGGAACCGCGAGCAGAAGTTCGGTTACGACGTCGCGATCGCACGGATCGGCTCCAACGGCACGGCCAAGATCGAGCCGTTCATGACCGGCCTGCTCGATGCCAAGGCCAACACGTTCGCCGGGCGCCCGACCTACGTGCTGCCATTGCCTGACGGTTCGCTACTCGTGTCCGACGAACAAAATGGTGCGACGTACCGCATCACGTACGGATCGCAGAAAGTGGCCAACCGGTAGTAGGGTACTTCATCCGTGAAGCCAGTTTCGTTCGGACGTTCGCGGTCGCCAGCCAATCGGCTGGCGGCCGCAGCCATTGCAGCAGCCGGCTATCTGGCAGTGTTTGGGCTGGCAGTGTGCGGGTCAGCCTTCGCGCAGAGCATGACGCTGGCCGAGCGGTTGAAGACCTGTGCGGCCTGCCACGGCGAAGACGGCAACTCGAAGCTCCAGAACATTCCGTCGCTTGCCGGTCAGCCGGAGTTCTTCGTTCTCAATCAGTTGTTCCTGATGAGAGAAGGCGTACGGAGGATCGAGGCCATGGTGGGTCTCGTAAAGAATTTGAAGGACGAGGAGCTGCAGGCACTCGCCGTCCATTTCTCCAAGTTGCCGCCGAAAGCGAGCGACGAGAAGGTCGATCCGGCGCTGGTTAAGCAGGGCGAGGCGCTCGCGGCGAAAATGCGTTGTTCGTCCTGCCATCTGCCGTCGCTTGCAGGCCAGGAGCAGATGCCGAGGCTCGCGCGGCAGCGCATCGACTACATGATCGAGGCGATGAAAGCCTTCCGCGACAACAAGCGGAGCGGGGCGGACACATCGATGACTGCCGTCATCGTCGGCGTTTCGGATGCCGATCTCACGGCGCTGGCGCATTACGCGACGCAGCGCTGAAGGGTCGCGCGCGGTGAGGCCGGGTTGCGCTGCGCGTGCAACTTCGGTCGCTGTCGTGCGTTAGCACGTGTCTGACTTTCGATCGCCCGCCGGACGTGCTGCGGGATATCGGAAAAATGAAACATCGAAAACTCGACCGCTTCGCCGTCACCGATGGCGGAGACAGCGCGCGGCTGCCGATGTGAACGACAGCAGCGTACGCGCGCAATCGAGTTCTTCGAGCAGACTGTCTGGGCCGTTGCCATGCGCTGCGGCCATGCCCTGCCGATCGTAGTGAACACCGACCAAACTGGAGTAATGGGAAATGAGCAAGGATCAGGACCGAATCTGGGAACTGGTAGAGAAGCTCGACTACTGCATGCTCACCACGGCAGCGGCCGGGAAAATGCGTGCGAGGCCGATGTCGTCCATCCCCACTCCGGCTGAAGGGGTGATCCATTTCGTGACCAGCCGGGAGGGGGCGATCGACGAGGAACTGGCGGCGAACTCCCAGGTCCTGCTGAACTACAGCGACGGGTCGTCGAAGTTCGTGTCGATCAGCGGCGTGGCTCGAATCGTCGAGGATCGCGCCCTGATCAAGCGGCTGTGGAGTTCCGGCGCTCAGGCGTTCTGGCCCAACGGGCCTGACGATCCTTCGATCATCGCGCTGGCCGTCAGCCCGATCGAAGCCGATTTGTGGGACGGGTCGAACAGCATCGTCGCTGCGGTCAAGATGGCGTTCGCGCTGGGTTCTGGTCAGGCGCCGGATCTGGGGGACCGGAAGAAAGTCGCCATGGGCTGACGGCGATCCGTGCCTCGCCTGGTTCGAGAAGGCACGGATCGTCCAGCTTCCGTCATTGCAGCTTGATGTTGGCCGACTTGATGATCTCGCCCCATCGCTTGTATTCGGCCGCGACGAAGTCCCTGGTCTGATCGGGCGTGCCGAGGATGGGCGTGAGCAGTTGCTTGCTCATCTGGTCCTTGGCGGCCGGCGTTCCGAAAGCCTGTTTCGTTTCCTCGTAGAGGAAATCGATCACGGCTTTCGGCGTGCCGGTGGGGACGAAGAAGCCGAACCACGGGCCGCCTTCCAGCTGCGGAAATCCCGCCTGCTTGGCGGTCGGCACGCCGGGGAAAACCGGGTCGGGTTGTGCCGACGTTATCAGCAGGGCCTTGACGTTGCCGGCTTCGACCTGGGGACGCGCCAGCGTCAGGATGTCGAACACCACGGCGACGTGGCCGGCGACGAGGTCCTGCACGGCCGGCGCACCGCCGCGATACGCGACGTGGGCGAGGTCGATTCCGGCCAGTTGCTTGAATTGCTCGCCCAGGATGTGGCCGGAACTGCCATTGCCTTGCGATCCGTAGGAGACCTTGCCCGCATTCGCCTTCGCATAGGACACGAACTCCTGAGCCGTGTTGGCCGGGATTTTCGGATTGACGACCATGATGTTGGCCGACTGCACGGCGACGGTGACGGGGGCGAAGTCCTTTTCGGCGTCATAGGTCAGCGTCTGCAGGTGTGGCAAGATCGCCTGAGTCGCGTGGAAACCGACGTAGACGGTGTGCCCGTCGGCCGGCGACTTGGCGACGAACGCGGCAGCGATGGCGCCGCCCGCGCCCGTTCGGTTCTCGACCACCGCGGTCTTTCCGGTATCGTTCAGGCGCTGCGCGAGGGCGCGCCCCGTGATGTCGGCGACGCCGCCGGGAGGCGTGGGGACGATGATCTTGATGGGCTGGGACGGATACGCCTGGGACCAGGCCGGCCCGGCGAACGGTGCAGCGACGGCGATGCCGAGGGCGAGCGCGCCGAGTGTCGAACGCATGAGTTGGAATTCCTTCCCGTTGGGTGAAAGTTGCGCCAGCGACGGCGGTGATCAGGCATGCTCGGGTGAGCGGGCCTTGCCGTCGGCCGTCCATTCCGTGACTTTGCCCTGCTCGTTGTCGACCAGCAGGAAGAGGTCGAAGTACCTGATCGTCGGGTAGCTGCCGGAGCGGCTCTTCACGGCTTCGCGCCAAGGTTCATCGTGGGCCTTCTGCGCGGCTTCGACGGAAGGCCAGACATAGATGCCGGCGGAGGTGCCTTCGGCCGCTCCAATGCCCATGGCGAAGTGTTTGCGCAGCAGGTCTTCATTGGCCGTCCACTTGGGGATTACGTGGCGGGCGTCCTCGAGCATCCGGTCGCGGTCCCATCCCGTGGGTGTCGGGAACGTGACTATCTCGACGATCATCGGATCCTCCATGGGGCTGTTTTTCTTATCGACTTCTTGTCGGCGTACCTAAGCGGGCGTTAGGCGCGATTTCAAGCGTCGTCATGGCCGATGCCGATCGATCCCGATCGAAAGCTGCCCCGGCATCGTGCCAAGGCTCGGCCGCGCGGGTGTTCTCGCGAAGAGATGTAGGGGCCATCATACCTGCCCGATGGTTCGGCCAAGAGCCGTAAGCGTGTGTGGCCGAAGTTCTAACCACCTGAAAAATCCGCGCCCGTGATGCAAGTTAGCGCTTTCGCAACGCGCGCCACTTTGTTATAAGCGCTTCGATGATGCTACCCCGGCGGCGGAGAGGTTCGCCGGCCAGCGCCATGCCCCACTAGAGGCATATCCGCGCGACACGCATCATTCCCTCCTTCTACTTTTCGATCGTGCGGCAGTACCTCTTCCCCTCCTCCTTGCCGGCAGATCGCCCCCGGAGCCTTTAATGTCCGCGATGAAGCTCGACGATCTCAAGTCGAAATCGCCTACCGAAATGCTTGCATTCGCAGAAGAGCATGGCGTCGAGAACGCCAGCACGATGCGCAAGCAGGAACTCATGTTCGCCGTGCTGAAGCAGCTCGCGGCGAAGGAAATCGAAATCGTCGGCATCGGTGTCGTCGAAGTGCTGCAGGACGGCTTCGGCTTCCTGCGCTCGCCCGACGCGAACTATCTGCCGGGACCCGACGACATCTACATATCGCCCACCCAGATCCGGCGGTTCGCGCTGCGCACCGGCGACACCGTCGAGGGCCATATCCGCAGCCCGAAAGAGGGCGAGCGGTACTTCGCGCTGCTGAAGGTCAGCCAGATCAACTTCGAGGACCCGGAGGCGGCCAAGCACAAGGTCAACTTCGACAACCTCACGCCGCTCTACCCGACGAAGTGGCTCAAGCTCGAAATCGAGGATCCGACGATCAAGGATCTGTCGCCGCGGGTCATCGACATCGTGGCGCCGATCGGCAAGGGCCAGCGCGCGCTGATCGTCGCCCAGCCGCGCACCGGCAAGACAGTGCTGATGCAAAACATCGCGCACTCGATCACGACCAATAACCCCGAAGTCTACCTCATCGTCCTGCTGATCGACGAGCGGCCGGAGGAAGTCACCGACATGTCGCGCACGGTGAAGGGCGAGGTGATCGCCTCGACCTTCGACGAGCCGGCGACGCGGCACGTTCAGGTCGCGGAAATGGTGATCGAGAAGGCCAAGCGCCTCGTCGAGCACAAGCGCGACGTGGTGATCCTGCTCGATTCGATCACGCGTCTGGGCCGCGCCTACAATACGGTCGTGCCGTCATCCGGCAAGGTGCTGACGGGCGGCGTCGACTCGAACGCGCTGCAGCGGCCGAAGCGGTTCTTCGGTGCGGCGCGCAACATCGAGGAAGGCGGATCGCTGACCATCATCGCGACGGCGCTGATCGATACCGGCAGCCGAATGGACGAGGTGATCTTCGAAGAGTTCAAGGGCACGGGTAACTCGGAAATCGTGCTCGACCGCAAGGTGTCCGACAAGCGCGTGTTCCCGGCGATTGACATCGCCAAGTCCGGCACGCGGAAGGAAGACCTGCTCATTCCGAAGGAGCAGTTGTCCAAGACCTATATCCTCCGCCGCATTCTCAATCCGATGGGCACGCAGGACGCGATCGAGTTCCTGGTCGACCGCCTGCAGAAGACCAAGACCAACGGCGACTTTTTCAACTCGATGACGACGGGCAAGAACTGAGAGATCGTCGGGTTACGCAGTGCGAGGCGCACTGCTAACCCGACCTACGTTGCTCGCCGACGCGAGATTGCAAAATTGGATGGGGTCGGGCCGAAAGGTTCGGCCCTGTTTTGCGTTGACAGGTAAAAGATGGCGCGCAGATCCAGGTCGCTCTTGCTGCTTTGTGATATGGGCCCCGGCCTTCGCCGGGGTGACGGTGCGGGCGTGGCAACGGATTGCGCCCATCGAAACTTGTATCCGATCAAATTCAAGAT
>CAMDMH010000191.1 GCA_945901835.1 Devosia equisanguinis
GGCTCAGGGATCCGCTCGATCCCAAGGGCAAGCCTTGGACCGACATCCTCAATCCCGACACCGGCAAGCGCGGTCGGCCGGTTTGCGGGCTACAGATCATCGGTGGCTTGAAGAACGACGGGAAAGGTCAGTGGCAGGACGGCTGGATCTACGATCCCGAAGAAGGCAAGAACTTCAACGTCGAGCTGTCTCTTTCTGACGCGAATACGTTGAAAGTATTCGGTTATGCTGGAATAAAGCTGCTCAGCGAGACGATGCTGTGGAAGCGCCTCCCCGGCGAAAGCGCCCGCTGCAAGGCGTAGCGCCCTGCCTTGGTGCCAAGCCATTTGACGGGCGGCGTAGGGGCTCGGTAGGGTCTTCTATGCCGCTCCCCTCCTCGGGGTTGCTCCCTACGGGCGGTCATTGACACGACAGAAACCTGTACCCATCTGGGGAGGTCAGTGCCAAGACACACCATGGTGGATTTCACGAACGAGCTGAAGAGCCTGAACGATCGCTCCCGCGACATCTTCCGCAGGATCGTGGAGCAGTACCTCACGACGGGCGAACCCGTCGGATCGCGCAACTTGGCGCGCGTCCTGCCGACAAGTCTTTCGCCTGCCTCGATCCGTAACGTGATGTCGGATCTCGAGCACCTCGGCTTGATCTACGCGCCGCATACCTCCGCTGGGCGGATGCCGACGCATCAAGGGCTGCGAATGTTCGTCGACGGGCTGCTGGAGGTCGGGCAGCTCAACGGTGACGAGCGCAAAGAAATAGAGGCGCAGATCAAGGTGCGCCAGCAAACCTCGGTCGAGCAGGTGCTGAACGAGGCCAGCGAGATGATCTCGGGCCTGTCGCACTGCGCTGGTGTCGTGCTCGCCGAGAAGATGGTCGGCCGGCTCAAGCACATCGAGTTCGTAGGGCTCGAGCCAGGGCGCGCGCTGGTCGTGCTGGTCGGCGAGGACAACGGCGTCGAGAACCGCGTGATCAACGTGCCGCCGGGGTTGCCGCCGTCTTCACTTACGGAAGCGGCCAACTATCTCAATGCGAACATTCGCGGGCTCAACATCGGAGAAGCGCTCAAGCGTGTCGAGACGGAACTCGCCACGGCGAGGGCAGAACTCGACGATCTCACGCGCAAGGTGATCCATGCGGGGCTGGCGGAATGGTCGGGTTCCATGGACGACCGCAAGAGCCTGATCGTCCGAGGGCAATCGAACCTCCTGACCGACGTCAGTGCGGTGGAGGATCTCGACCGGATCAGGCGGCTGTTCGACGATCTCGAAACCAAGAGCGATCTCATCCAGCTACTGGGACTCGCCGAACGTGCCGATGGCGTGCGCATTTTCATCGGGTCGGAGAACAAGCTGTTCTCACTGTCGGGCTCGTCGCTGATCGTGGCGCCGTTCCAGGACAACGCGCGCAACATTGTCGGCGTGCTCGGCGTGATCGGTCCGACGCGGCTGAACTATGCGCGGATCATCCCCATGGTCGATTACACCGCACGGCTCGTGGGCCGCTTGCTGACTTGATTTTTGGGCGGCATCGGCCGATATCCACGCCGAGCTTTAGCACTGCACATAATGCACGACACGGTGCCGGATCGCGCGCCCGTGGGATCGATATGACGAGGCAAAATGAACGATCAGGAGAAGCCGCACGAAGGCGGGCAGGCAGGACAACAGGCTGGAGTTGAAGCAGGTTCGCCGCAAGAACAGCAGGCCGCACCAGATCAGGTCGCCATGCTCGTGGCGCGGGTGAAGGAGCTCGAGGGGCAGCAAGGCGACCTGACCGACCGGCTGCTGCGCGCGCATGCGGAGATGGACAATCTCCGCAAACGCGTGGAGCGCGAGAAGGTCGACGACCGGAAATACGCAATTACCAAATTCGCGGTCGACATCGTCGGCATCGCGGACAATTTCCAGCGCGCCGTTGCTGCCGTTCCGCCGGGAGCGAGTGACCACGAAGGTCCGCTCAAGAGTATGGTCGAAGGCGTCGTGATGACGGAGCGCGCGTTCCTGCAGGTGCTCGAGCGACACGGCGTGCGTCGCATCGATCCGATGGGCGAGCCTTTCAATCCGAACATGCATCAGGCCGTGATGGAGCAGGAAAATCCGGAGGTGCCGGCGGGCACCGTGATGCAGGTCTTCCAGCCTGGCTACATGATCGAGGATCGCGTGTTGCGGCCAGCGATGGTGGTGGTCGCGAAAGGCGGCGTAAAGCCGGCGAAGACCACCGAAAACGACAATGCGCCGCCAGCAAGCAACGACAACAACGGGGCATAAGCGCCGCGACGGCAGGGCAGGAGGCGACAGATGAGAGCAACCATCCGGTGCTTTGCAGTAAGCTTCGCGTTGCTGTCGGTCACGTCCACTGCAACTGTCGCCATCGACCTCAACAAGAGCCGGCTTTCTGCGATCGACCTCAAGGTGTGCCGCCAGCTTTCCAAGCACCGTGACGGCGGGGCTTGGCTTTGCCCGGGCCTGCGCGGGTTTCCGATCTATTTCGCCGAGGGCGATCTGCGGCAGATGCTGGGCTTCGGACCCGCCCCCCAGAAGCGGACGTCGTCGAAACAGACATTGCAGGCGTTCAATACGATCTTCGACGGGAAGCGCCGGCCGACGGTGGAATGGCGGGTGGAAAACGATGCCCGCGGCCGGATCGTGCCGTTCGCGACGATCGTGCGGTTCCATACATCGCTCGACAATGCGAAAGGCGACGTGCTCGTCGTCACAAAGGTCGATGCGAAGGATTCCTGCCAGCTTGCGGTGATCGACGCGACGGCTAATCCTGACGCCATGGCGATTGCACGGACGTGGGCGATAGCAGAGTCGAAGAAGCAGCCGTGTCCAGAAAAACCGATCGTGCTCGGCAAGATCGGCAAAGGGCCGATGTAGGATAGGTTGCCGCAGACCGGCGGACTACGGCAAGGGCCTAATCCGCCCTACAGACGCGCATCAATTCCACTCGAACGCGATCTTCTTGAGCTTTGCGCCACCGATCAGCTCGACCGTCTCGGCGATCGGGCGGCCGCCGCGGCGCCAATAGAAGTCTAGCGCGCCCTGATTGTCGGCGAGCGACCAGACGATCAATCCAGCATGTCCGCGCAGTTCGAGCGCGTGGCGGGAACCCTCGAAAAGATGCTCGCCAAGGCCCTGCCCCTGCTGCAGCGGCGAAAGATAGATCTCGTAGATCTCGCCTTCGGCTTTGCCGATCCGCCCCCGGGTGCGGGAGAGTCCGAGAGTTGCGTAACCCACCACTTCTCGAGCGACGCTCAGCACCAGCAGGCTCTCGCGCGAGCGTACCGCACTCGTCCACCACTTGGGACCGCGCCTCGAGATCATCCCCTCGAGGTGCTGATGCGGAATGATACCGCTATACGCGTTGCGCCAGCTGTCGCGAAAGATCCCGGACAGCACCTTGGCGTCACTTGGACGTCCGCGACGCACGACGATATGTGAACTCGAACCCAGCATGCCGCCATCCTAGCGCGCAATTCGGGTTTGTGTAGCAAAAAGCAAAGGAATGGTGACGAAGAGCACCACCGCGGGACATGGTTTCTGCGGTCGGCAGCAGTCAATGGCCGAACCCGGCAGTCAAGCCATCTTGCGTTTTTTGCACGCAGATCAATCGGTAGTGCAATCCACTTCGAACGGCGACCGACACCGTGCGCGAATTGCAACATGCGCAGGAACAACATCGCGGAATGGTAAAAATGCAAAGCAAAGGCCGACCTCGCTGTGCGCGAGGCCGGCCCTTGCAGATACGATTGGCGAGGATCGGACGATCAGCGCTTCAGCGTCTCGAACGAGCGCGTCGCTGCTGCGTTCACGCTCTCCATCGTCTGGCGCGTGAAGCGCTGCGACAACTCGAACAGCTCCTTGGTCTGCGAACTGGCAACAGCCATCTGCTGCTGCATGAAATCAGCCTGCAGGCGAGCGAACTCAGGAAGCGAACGAGCGCGCGCGATCGCCTGGGCGGCATCGAACGCCGCTTCGGTGTTGGCGGTCGTGTTCTCGATCACCTTGTCGCCGATCGCCTTGGCGCCGGCATGAGCTGCGAGAACGAATTCCTCGACAACCTTGGCGTTGTCCTTCGTGGCGCTCTGGATCTTCTGGTAGGCTTCGCGAGTCTTGGCGACGCCGTCCTCGGCGATCGCCTGGATCTGCTCGGGGATCTTGGCGTCCTGGGCCGCGCGGAACATGTCCTGGGCCTGGCGAGTGAATTGCTCGTTCAAGGGTTTGCTCCTGGTTGTAGCGGTCCGCGCCGACGTGGCGGGCTTGTTCTTCACTGACTTCGCAATCTTCAAATTCGGCTTGCGCGCGGCCTGCTTCGCACTGCTGCGAGCCGCTGGAATCCTGGTCTTTGCTATGGACATGCTCTACCGGCGTCGTCGCGCCGTCCCACTTGAAGCTGGGCTGTTCCTGTATGGTGAAACTTTTATAGCGCAACTTATTGTGCAGTGCAATATCGTTTGTGCACCGCACGCACGGGAGCGTCCGAATTTGACGCAACAGCCACCACCTTCCGGAAGCCGAAACCGCTCAACCTATTCCAATAGATCTTTTTTTTTCGGAAGTGCGACATTCACACCCAGGCGCTCGAACAAGGTGCGGTAGGCGATAGCGTTCCGGTCGAAGTTGAGATCCGAGGTCCGCAACGGCCGCGCGAGGGCCAATCCTTCCAACGTTCTGCAGCGGGACAGGGCAACGTAGGTCTGACCGTGGGCAAAAGTTCCGCGCCCTAGGTCGATGTAAACCTTGTCGAGGGTCAGTCCCTGGCTCTTGTGGATGGTCAGCGCCCATGCGAGCCGGACGGGGAACTGTTTGAACGAGCCGGCCACCGTCTCGACGATCTTGTTCTCGGCCTGATCGAACGCGTAGCGTCGGCTTTCCCACGAGGCCGGTTCGATCTCGTACTCGCGGCCCCCGATCTCGATCCAGACCCGCTGATCGGAGAGCCTCGACACACGAGCGATCGAGCCGTTGACCCAACGGCGCTCGGAATCGTTGCGCAGCAGGATGACCTTGGCGCCGACCTTCAGCACAAGCGTCTGATCGGTCGGTTGGGCACTTTGCGAGAAATCTCCCGCGACGCTCGCCTCGTAGGCCTGCGGGGTGCCGGCCAAGGCATCGAGATAGGCGAGGTTGATGCGGCTGGCCGCGGCGTTCGTCGGCGTGAGGATGACGTAGGGGTCGCCCTCCTGAAGTGTGCGGACGGGATTCACCCGCTCGTTTAGGAAGGCAAGCTCCTCCTCGCTGGCTTCGCCTTCGCGGACACTGTTGAGCAGGGACAGCAGGCGTTCGTCGCGCTGGCGGAAGACCTGCTCGAGTTCCAGCAGCATCGTGCCCGCGCCGTCCCTCAGTGCGGAATGGTTGAAAAAGAAGGGGCCCCCGTGAACGTCATCGAGATGCTGGGCGATCTCGGCCTCCTGAACGACGGGAGGAAGCTGATGCATATCGCCGAAAAGGATCAGCTTCAGACCGCCGAACGGTTCGCGGGCACGTCCGCGATTGAGACGCAGCGACTGATCGATCGCCCACATCAGATCGGAACGCACCATCGATATCTCGTCGATGATGAGCAGATCCAGCTTGCGCATGACGCGGCCGTTGCGGCTGCGGCGGATGTCGTCGGGCCGGATCAGCCGCGGAGGAAGGCCGAAGAAGGAATGGATGGTTTGGCCGCCGACGTTGACGGCGGCGAGCCCGGTCGGCGCCAAAACGACGGCTCGGTCACCGGCTTCGCGGGCCAGGACGCGGAGCAACGTCGATTTGCCGGTGCCGGCACGGCCGGTGATGAAGAGATTGCCGGCGTCCTCGCGGATATGATGGAGGGCAGCCGCGTATTCGGCAGTCGGGGTCACGCCGGCCGGCCAGGGGCCGGACGTCGGGGGGGCTTCGGGGACTGTTTCGGGCACACTCACGCGGCGCACAGCTCCATGCCGAGCCGCGGACAATGACAGCCGCAGCCTCGGCCAAAGAGCGAGATAGCCGACTCGGAGCCTTCAGCCCAGCCCGATCGATGCACGCAGTGGCCGCAACTGCTCTTCGGTGATGGTTGCGGGCAAGCGGATCGGCGAGCGCGTGCGAAGCACCAGTTCGGCGATCTGGGAGGGACGGCCCTCGTCGTCGTAGTCCTGGCGAACCCGAAGCGCCGAGATGTCCGCGAAGGGAACGATCTGAGAAGCCTGCGCCATCAGGTTGCTCCAAACGATCTCGATGGTCCTTGCTTCGCGATCCACGACGACCTTGTCGATACGGCCCGGGAAGTGGTGCGTATAGAAAAACAGGGCCGAGCAAATCACGAACATCGCAATAAGGAAGATCCAGATCGGCCACTTGAGGTGACGAAGCGCTTCCGGCTCATAGTAATGTGCCGCCATGAAGGGGACCAGGAGCCCCAGCAACAGTGGAGACAGTAGCTGGAAGTCGAACCCGCGTGCCGGCTGCTCACCGTCTTCGC
>CAMDMH010000192.1 GCA_945901835.1 Devosia equisanguinis
CGAAGGCGGCAGTAGAAAGCCTGTCTGGCGGTCAATCTCGCGGAAATTGTCCATCGGAGCGGCCGCCATCATCGCGAGGAATCAATACGCTGATTCTACGCTTGCCCTTGCCCCGCCGCCAGGACAAGTTAAGTCCGACAGGCTGCTAGTGTAGCTTTTTGCACCTGACGTTTGGTTGAGAGACCAGCCGCAAGCGGGGACCAAACGTCAGGTGCGCTACACAAGCGGCGGCGCGCCTGCCAGGCATCGCGTTCACGCTCGAGATCGATGACGCTCGGTGCGGGTGCGGCAAGTGTTGCCGCGCTCATCATCGGCGTAGGCCTGGATCTGGCGATCTGGGCACGAATGGCATCATCGACGCGTGCGCGCAGTTCGCGCAAATCCTGAACTGTCAAATTCTCGAGATCGGCGTCAGTCATTCAATCTCATCCTGTTGACAAGAAAACCGCGACCAGAGTTTCGCGCGCCGACAAAAACGACGCACGGATACCCCGTGCATCATCCCGCGTTCCCGCTCGCGAATTTGGTTTCAGCTTCGAGTGCCGATTGGACTTCAGTGCGAAACCCACCCTATGCTTCAAGTGCAATGCGGCGGTGACAAGGCATCAGTCAAAACTTTGGCAAGCTGCGTCAAGCGTCGGGTATCCCCAACTCGTTTAATCCAACACCTACGCTGGCCTTACCAAACCGGGATATCGGCAGCGTGGCGGAGCCGGGCTCCCCGAATGCCCCGTCCCGTCACCGACGGCATAGGTTGTAGCGCGACACGAAACTGCTGACAAGCCATAGACATTTCATGATAATTTCATGACGATGCAGTTTTGCGGTCATGCAGTGTTGGGTCCCGGCCGGTCCACGCCGCATGCTCGCGCGTGCCCGACGAGAGGTCAGTTCGTGACCAGTCCGCCATTTTTCTCGATAAAGCTCAATATCGTAGCTACTCCGTCTCCGCAGCGAAGGTTGGTAAAAACGTAGGGGCGCTCGCCACGGACATGGCGGGTATCACGCTCCATCACCTCGAGGCTCGCACCGACGTGGGGGGCGAGATCGGTCTTGTTGATAACCAATAAATCGGATCGCGTTATTCCTGGGCCGCCTTTGCGCGGGATCTTCTCACCCTGCGCGACATCGATCACGAATATCGAAAGATCGGCCAGTTCCGGCGAGAACATCGCGGCGAGATTGTCGCCGCCCGATTCGATCAGGACGATCTCGGCATCGGGAAACCTCGCGGTCATCGTCGCGACGGCGGCGAGGTTCAAGGAACAGTCCTCGCGGATCGCGGTGTGCGGGCAGCCGCCGGTCTCGACGCCCATGATGCGCTCTGCAGGCAGTACGCCCGAGCGCGTCAGGATCTCGGCATCCTCGCGTGTGTAGATGTCGTTGGTGATCGCCACGATGCTGTAGGTCGACCGCATTTGCCTGCACAGCGCTTCCATCAGCGCCGTCTTTCCCGCGCCCACGGGACCGCCGATGCCGACGCGCAGGGGACCGTTCGGGCTAACGGTGCGTTTCGTGGTCATGACCTGAACATCCTCGTCTCCTGCGTTTCGTGCGCCGCTGCGGCGATATCGGAGACGAATGCCGCACCGCCGAGATCGTCTGGTGTCGAGATCGCCGCATTGGCTGCAACGCTCGCGATGATCGCCGCCAAGCTCGCGATTATGCGCTGGCCGTCGGTCTGCCCGATGGCAGCCAGGCGAACAAGGGCGGAGACGAGGTTCGACGTGAACGCTACGAGGTAGGCCTGCGTCGTCGAGCCCAGAGGCATTGCCGCACCGCCCGCGACGGCTCCGACAGCAACGGGGTAGGCGACCGCGCCAGAGAGGGCATGGGCGGTTTCCCCGGAGATGCGGCCCGGCCAAGCGGCCGCGACGGTCGTGATAAATGCAGCGCCTTGCGTGCTCGTTTCGAGATAGCGCTCGCGACAGCCGGACAGCGCCAACGCGAGATCGTTGATCTCGACGATGCGCGCACCATCGCCATCGCGTGCGGCGCGCCACGCTCCCGCGAGCAGGATCGCATCGTTACGCGCGGCCCCATGCTGGAGAAGATCGCCGATCCAGGCTTCCGCGGAGATGCGGTCGCGCACGCGGCCTTGGCCGACCGCCCATTCCAGACCGTGGCTGTAGGCGAAGCTGCCGACAGGGAATGCCGGCGATAGCCAGAGTTGCAGCTCCAGCGGAAACGGCTCGCGGGCGTTTGCGTGCTCTTTCCCCGAGGTGGTCATGGCACATGCCCGTGTGCGCCGTTGGTGTTTCCACCAGCATATGCACCGTCTTCCGGATCGAAAGGTATCTCGACTTCCTCGACGCTCGCGCCGAGGCCGCGCACCATTGCTTCGATCACGTGGTCGCGACGGATGTAAATGCGGCCGGCGTGGATCATCACGGGCAGGTGACGGTTGCCGAGATGCCACGCGAGCCGCATCATCTGTTCCGTGTTCCCACAGCGCAGCTTCGCCAGCGGCTCGGGCGCTGCCACGACCGCGATGCAGCGACCGTCATCGAGCAGGAGGCCATCGCCCCCGCGCAAGTGCACCGCGCGTTCGAGATCGAGCAGAAACGGCAGGCCGCTCTCGGTCTCCATCATGCAGCGCCGGCGGTAGCGGCCGTCGAAGTCGAGGACGACTTCGCCGGCGACATCAGCGTCGACATCGCGCGCCGGGATATGGGAGATCGCGCGGATCATGCGATCCAGGATGGCGGAATGCCGAGGGCAGTAGCGAGTTTTGCGGCTTGGTCAGGCGTGAGGTCAGTGTAGCCGTTTTCGACTGAATTGATGATCCCCACATCGACACCACTTTCGCCGGCCAAATCTTCCGGTCGGAGGCCGCGCATCTTGCGTGCCGCGGCCAGCCGCGAGTGCCCATCGGCGACCGTGGCCACCATATCGGAGTACAGTGGGGCAGAGACGCCGCGCGTGAGTTCCGCTTCGCGCAAGACCCTCACCGCCAGTTTATCCTCCACGTCCGCGAGCGCCAAAAGAACGCTATCGTAATCTTCTCGGCTGAGCAACACCATTTCGTCGCCGCTCGGTGTCCTGATGATTTGTGGATCGTCCATGGCTCTAACTCTGCTGGTTTCAGACGCTGAATCGTCGAGAGGTCTAAACCATCTGGATATCGCGCAATCTCCCTGCCTTCATTGTCGAAGATCACAGCGCACCAGCCGGCATTCCATTCGATATCCACGTCAGAAGAGGAAATAGCGTTGCGCCATGGGCAGTTCCTTGGCGGGTTCACAGGTGGCGAGTTCGCCGTCGACGGTGACGCGGTAGGTTTCGGGATCGACCTCGATCCTGGGCGTGGCGTCGTTGTGGATCATGCTCTTCTTGGAGATGCCGCCGCGCACGTTCTCGACCGCGATCAACTCCTTCTCGACGCCGAGCTTCTTCGCCAGCTTGCCGGAAACGAACGCCTGGCTGACGAACGTCACGGCAGAGCGAGCGATGGCCTTACCGAAGCTGCCGAACATCGGACGGTAGTGCAGCGGCTGCGGCGTCGGGATCGAAGCGTTGGGATCGCCCATCGAGGCGGCGGCGATCATCCCGCCCTTGATGACGAGATCGGGCTTCACACCGAAGAACGCCGGCGACCACAGCACGAGATCGGCGAGCTTGCCCTTCTCGACGGAGCCGATGTGGCGCGATACGCCGTGCGCGATCGCCGGGTTGATCGTGTACTTCGCGATGTACCGCTTCACACGTTGGTTGTCGTTCCCTGCCTCGCCGGGCAACGATCCGCGCTGGACTTTCATCTTGTTCGCCGTCTGCCATGTGCGGATGATGACCTCACCGACACGGCCCATCGCCTGGCTGTCGGACGACATCATCGAAAGCGCGCCGATGTCGTGCAGGATGTCCTCGGCGGCGATGGTTTCCTTGCGGATGCGGCTCTCGGCGAACGCGAGATCCTCAGGAATCGCGCTGTCGAGATGGTGGCAGACCATGAGCATGTCGAGATGCTCGTCGAGCGTGTTGACCGTGAACGGCCGCGTCGGATTTGTCGACGACGGCAGCACGTTCGGCAGCCCCGCGACCTTGATGATGTCGGGTGCGTGGCCGCCGCCCGCGCCTTCGGTGTGAAAGGCGTGGATGGTACGGCCCTTGAAGGCGGCGATGGTGTCCTCGACGAAGCCGCTCTCGTTCAGCGTATCGGAATGCAGCATCACCTGGACATCGTGATCGTCGGCGACAGCGAGGCAATTGTCGATGGCGGCGGGCGTGGTGCCCCAGTCCTCGTGCAGCTTCAACGCGCAGGCGCCGGCCTCGATCTGCTCGACGAGCCCGGCGGGACGCGAGGCGTTACCCTTGCCGGCAAAACCGATGTTCATCGGGAACGCGTCGGCCGCCTCGATCATGCGCTGGATGTGCCAGGGGCCCGGCGTGCATGTCGTGGCGTTGGTGCCGGTCGCGGGCCCCGTGCCGCCGCCGAGCATCGAGGTAATGCCGGAATCCAGCGCTTCCTCGATCTGCTGTGGGCAGATGAAGTGTATGTGCGTGTCGAAGCCGCCAGCGGTCAGGATCTTGCCTTCGCCCGCGATCACTTCGGTGCCCGGTCCCACGATGATGTCGACGCCGGGCTGGATGTCGGGATTGCCGGCCTTGCCGATGCGGTCGATGCGGCCATCGCGCAGTCCGACGTCGGCTTTGACGATGCCCCAGTGGTCGATGATGAGCGCGTTGGTGATGACGGTATCGACGGCACCCTTCGCACGCGTCACCTGGGATTGGCCCATCCCGTCGCGGATGACTTTGCCGCCGCCGAACTTCACCTCCTCGCCGTAGATCGTGAAATCCTTCTCGACCTCGACGATCAGTTGCGTGTCGGCGAGCCGCACCTTGTCGCCGGTGGTCGGGCCGAACATGTCGGCATAGGCGGCGCGGGAGATCTTGCGGGGCATTTCAGTGCTCCAATCGGAACCTAAAGGAGGCATCACTGCAAGGCATTAAACTAGGCGCGTGAAGGCGGTGCGGTTTGACGCCGGGCGGTCGAAGGTCATTGTGGTCGAGCATCCGGCGACCCGGTTGAGTTCGCCGATGAGAGAATCGCCAAAGTGCAGACCGTCGTCCCTGCACCGCGATAGCGCGGCATTAATCGCATCACGATCTGACATGACGAAAGCAGCACTCCGCATCATGGATTCGATCGCCTCGATGATTGCCGTGCGCTCGTACTTGTATCTCGTGCGCAAACTCCAACTGAACTCGACGAGGACGACCAGATTTACGTAACCCTGGTTAGCCTCGTCGAGTGTTCCGATCAGGGTTCGAGCGAGCGACGTCTGGACCGGATCGTCCTGCGTGACGGCGCTCAGCAGGATGTTCGTGTCAAGTCCGATCACCTCGCCTTCGCCTCTTGCCGACGTGTTTTGACATCGCGTTCCTCCACGGCTCGGGCGATTGCCGCATCGTCGCTATCGATCGCCGGGTCCGGCTTGCGAGGCGGCAGGGCATCGAGAAAGCCTTGCGGCGATCTGTTCCTAGGCCGCAGCATCACACGTCCCTCATGATCCAAATAGAATTCGACCTTGTCGCCGTCTTTGAGCTTCAATTTCTCCCTCAACCGGGCCGGCAGCGTGACCTGTCCTTTGGAGGTGATAGTTGCCTCGAAGTGCACTTGAATCACTCCTTACTTTTCGCCATTCTCCTTACTTTACCCGCGAGCGGGCCAACAAGCAACGGCTACTGCCCCTTGCTGTGTTTTCTGCCCCTCCCATCCAGCTTCCCCATCACCGCGCCGCGGAAACCGTAGACTTCGCGCTTGCCGGAGAGGGGGACGAGTTGTACCTCGCGCGTCTGGCCGGGTTCGAAGCGCACGGCGGTCCCGGCGGCGATGTCGAGGCGGAAGCCGCGGGCCTTGTCACGATCGAACCGCAGCGCGGGGTTGGTCTCGAAGAAGTGGTAGTGGCTACCGACCTGGATCGGGCGGTCGCCGGTGTTGGCGACTTCGAGCATGACGACTTCCGCGCCCGCGTTGATTTCGATGTCGCCTGATGCGGGAATGATTTCGCCGGGCGTCACGGTCGGCTTCTTGGCGCCGCGGATGGGTTCGTGCACGGTGACGAGCTTGGTGCCGTCCGGGAATGTCGCCTCGACCTGTACGTCGGCGATCATCTCGGCGACGCCGTCCATCACTTGATCGGGCTTCAATACGTGCGCGCCGGCTTCCATAAGATCGGCGACGCTGCGGCCGTCGCGCGCGCCTTCGACGACCGTGTCCGTGATCAGGGCGACGGCCTCGGGAAAGTTGAGCTTCACGCCGCGCTCGAGGCGACGGCGCGCCACCTGTGCTGCCATCGCGACGAGCAACTTGTCCTTTTCTCGCGGCGTCAACTGCATGTGTTCCCTCCTTCTTCGTTCAGCAAGACCACGCGCGCGGCATCGGTCCATCCGTGACTGCACCGATCGCGGCCGACGCCAACGTGCGCACGA
>CAMDMH010000193.1 GCA_945901835.1 Devosia equisanguinis
CGATCGCGGGCCTGCAAGGCCCCGGCGGCGTCCAGCTCTATCTTCCCAAGATCGCTGCTCAGATGAATGCGATCAACCGGTTCCTGCGCTTCGAGGCGGGCTTCACCGGGCGGCAGCGCGAGATCGCGATCCTGATCACCGCCCGCGAGTTGAACAGCCAGTTCGAGTGGGTCGCGCACGAGCAGGTGGCGCTGAAGGAAGGCGTGCCCCCTGCCGTCATCGACATCATCAAGCACAGGAAGCCGCTGACGAACGTCGAGGAAGGCGATGCCATCATCATCGAACTCGGCCGGGAGATGTGGCGCGACCACAAGGTGAAGCCCGAAACCTTCGCGCGGGCCAAAGCCCACTTCGGAGCGACCAAGTTGGTCGAACTCGGTACGCTGATGGGGAACTATGCCGCTACGGGAGCGCTCCTGTCACTCGTCGACATGCAGCTTCATGCGGGCTCGCGTCCGTCGATGCCGATCCCATAGGGACGGGCTGGGCCACTCACCACTGTTGGTCGCGCAAAGGCACGGGGCTGCCGCACAGGTCGGCGGTGTCGAACCGCGATGGCGCTTGCGACGACGTCACGCCGACCCGCTCCCCCAGCGCCGACATCAGCGAAAGCGAGCCCAGCGTCATATCCTGCGCGCACAGGCTGGTATTCGTGAAGGCCGAGGCGGACTGCACCACGGGTGCACTCCCACCGGCCAACTCGAAGCCCTCAGCCGCCGGTTGCGCCTGCCAGACAGCCGCACCGGCGGTCAGCACGGTCACCAGGCAGAACCCGCCCACGGCCCATGCCGCATAGGACAGCACCTGGAAACCGAACGAACCCGGCTCGGCTTCGCCAACCTCGACATCGAAAGCCATCTCGACCTCGCCCCAACGCGACCCTTCGAGAAAGGTAACAGCGGTCAATTTAAGGGCCGTGAAACCATTACATCAAATGCCGAGGGATGATGGGGATACCCCATTCGCGCCAACATAGAAGTTTCTGCGTTCCCGGAAGCCGAGCGAAGCGAGGCTATCCGGGACCCTTACACTTCGGAGAGGTGTAAAGACCCCGGCTCATAATGTTCCGACCTCGCGGTCGGTAAGTTCGGCCGGGGACGCAAGGAGAATTTCTATCCTGCCATTCGTCTATATCAGCATTAGCGCGCATGGGGGACACCCGGCCTACCCCTTCAAATCAGGCGCTGTCGCCTCCGCCTTCAGCATCGCGATCGCCTCGTCGAGGGGCATCACCTTGCTGTCCTGGCTGCCGAGCCGGCGGATCGAGACCGTCCGCTCCTCGGCCTCGCGCTTGCCGGCGACGAGCATCACCGGGATCTTCGCTAGGCTGTGCTCGCGTACCTTGTAGTTGATCTTCTCGTTGCGAAGATCCGTCTCGGCCTTGATACCGGCCTTTCGCAGCGCGGCCACAACCTCGTTCGCGTAAGCGTCGGCGTCCGACACGATCGTGGCGACCACCACCGGCACGGGCGCGAGCCACAGTGGCAGATGCCCGGCGCAGTTCTCGATCAGAATGCCCGTGAAACGCTCCAGCGAGCCGAACATCGCGCGGTGGATCATCACCGGCGTCTTCTTCTCGGAGTGATCGTCGATGTAGAACGCACCGAACCGCGCGGGCAGGTTGAAGTCGACCTGCGTCGTGCCGCACTGCCACGTCCGCCCGATCGCGTCGCGCAGATGGTACTCGAACTTCGGCCCGTAGAACGCGCCATCGCCCTCCGCGATCGACGTCTTGATGCCCGGATGATCCAGCGCCATGCGGTCGAGAACGCCTTTCATGGCGGCCTCCGCCTTGTCCCACAGGTCATCCGAGCCGACACGCTTTTCCGGCCGAGTCGCGAGCTTGATGTAGACGTCCTTGAAGTCGAAATGATCGTAGATCGACAGCATGAAGCGGTTGATCTCGAGACACTGCTCCGCGATCTGATCTTCCGTGCAGAAGATGTGCGCGTCGTCCTGCGTGAAGGCGCGCACACGCATCAGGCCGTGCAGCGCGCCCGACGGCTCGTAGCGATGCACGATGCCGAACTCCGCGATCTTCAGGGGCAGCTCGCGATAGGACCTTAGGCCGTGCTTGAAGATCTGCACGTGGCCCGGGCAGTTCATCGGCTTCAGGGCGAAGACGCGCTCGTCCTCAGTCTGCGTGACGAACATGTTCTCGTGGTACGTCTCCCAGTGACCGGACGTCTCCCACAGCGAGCGGTCGAGCAACTGCGGCGAGTTCACCTCGACATAGCCTTCGTTGTCACAGCGTCGACGCATGTAGGACACGAGCTTCTGGAACAGCGCCCAGCCCTTGGGATGCCAGAACACCGTGCCTGGCGCATCGTCCTGGAAATGGAACAGGTCCATCTCGCGGCCGAGCTTGCGGTGGTCGCGCTTCTCGGCCTCTTCGAGTTGTAGGAGATAGCCCTTGAGATCCTCTTCCGTCGCGAACGCCGTGCCGTAGATGCGCTGAAGCTGGGGGCCTTCCGAGTTGCCGCGCCAGTAGCTGCCGGAGAACCGCTGCAGCTTGAACGCCTTGCCGATCGCACCCGTCGACGTCATGTGCGGACCGCGGCACAGATCGAGCCACTCGCCCTGCTTGTAGATCTTGACGTCCTCGCCGGCGGGGATCGCATCGACCAGTTCGACTTTGAACAGCTCGCCCTTCGCCCGGAAGAAGTCCTTGGCCTTGTCGCGGCTCCACACTTCCTTCGTGAAGGCGGCGTTCTTTGCGATGATCTCCTGCATCTTCTTTTCGATGCGCGGCAGATCCTCCGGCACAAAAGGCTCGGCCTTGGCGAAATCGTAGAACCAGCCGTTCTCGATCACAGGGCCGATCGTCACCTGCGTGCCGGGAAAGAGCGCCTGCACGGCTTCTGCCATCACGTGCGCGCAGTCGTGCCGGATCAGCTCCAGCGCCTCTGCGTCCGTGCGGGAGACGAATTTGATCCGCGCGTCCTTGTCGATGGGCTCGGCCGCATCCGACAGCACGCCGTCGAGCACCATCGCGACCGTGCGCTTGGCGAGCGATGGGGCGATCGACTTGGCAACGTCGAGGCCTGTCGTGCCGGCGGGAACCTGACGTTGCGCGCCATCGGGGAACGTCAATGTGATTTCGGACGCCATGGTCCACCTCCTTTTCTCACTCGCTGCCAACCAACGCAGGTAAGATGGACCGCCTTTTGATACTCGCCGCGTTCTGCGTCAAGAGTGAGCCGCCGCAGCAGCGAATGCGCCTTCACGCTGACCCTTAACGTTGTCCGCCACTGAAAGGCCGTGTTCAGTCAAAATTGTGCCATCACTTGTGGCGGAGTATGCCAGCGCCGCAGGGGAAAACGGCGATGTCGAATTTCATGCGAGGCTGCCACGGCGCGAACGTGGTGGCGGCGCTTGTCGCGCGAAGGCGGCGGTTGGGCTCGACACTGCGTCGGGCGCCGTTTACCAAACGTTGGCAAATTGTGTGCAATTCAACCTGCAGGCCCCTGCGCGGTGATTATTGGATCCGGCGCTCGGCCGGCGTTGTACTCGAGGTAGCGACCATGTTCACGCGTCTTGCGGCAGCACTCTCCTTGTCGGCACTGACGGGTTTCCTGTCGCTTCCCGCGGCGGCGCAAACCGGTAGTCCCGAGGACTTCAATAAAGAGCGCGGCACAGAGGTCGCCCAGCAGCGCCCCGCAGCGACACCCCAGCGTCCGATTTCTGCAGCAGCCGTCGGCGAATCCCAAATCATCGAGCGTGCCAACGCGTGGACCATCGGCATGGCCGCCGGCCTTCCCGAAGGTACGTTCCTGCCGATCGCCGCCGAGATTGCCCGCAATCTCAACCAGGGCAACGACCTGCGCATCCTGCCGATGGTGACGCCCGGCGCCACAGACAACGTGCGCGACCTGCTCTATCTCCGCGGCGTCGACATCGCGATCACCCACACCGATGTGTTCGATCACTTCCGCACCGTCGAGAAGATCAGCAACATAGAGCGTCGCGTCAACTTCGTCACCGGCCTCTATGTCTCCGAGATCCATCTCGTCGTCCGGCCCGAGATCAAGACGATCCAGGACCTCGCCGGCAAAAAGGTCGGCTTCCATCTCGCCGGCTCCGGCTCGACGACGACGGCCCCGATCGTGTTCCAGAAGCTCGGCGTGAAAGTGGAGCCTGTCTACATCTCCAACGCGATCGCGCTCGAGAAGATGCGCACAGGCGAGCTCGCGGCCGTCTTCCACAACGGCGGCAAGCCCAACGGCTTGATCAGAAACTTCAAGAACACCGACAATTTCCGTCTGATGGAAATCCCGTTCGACAAATTCGACGAGTTCTACGTCCCCTCGGTGATGACGAGCGACGACTATCCGAACTTCCTGAAGAAGGGCGAGAAGGTCGAGACGATCGGCGTGCCGGCGGTTCTCGCCGTCTACGACTGGCCGCCGACCTCGGACCGGTTCCGCCGGGTTTCGCGCTTCATCGACACCATGTTCGACCGTTTCGACAACTTCAAAGGCCCCGGCTACAGTCCGCTGTGGAAGGACATCAACCTCGCAGCCCAGGTTCCGGGCTGGTCGCGGTATTGGGTCGCCGAAGAGAAGCTGAAGGCGATCCAGGCGAAGACCGCAGCCGCACCTGAAGCCGCCGTCGACGTCCAGCTGGCCCGACAGCAGGCAGCACGCGCAGCGCCCGGCGATACCGCCACCCAGGAAAAACTTTTCCAGCAGTTCCTCGAATGGTCAAAGGGCCAGACGAAGCGCTGAGAGGACTGACAACCGTAGCTAGTGGTTGGTTGGCGGGGGCCGACGGAAAGAGGAGGGCTGGGGATGGCATCCAAGGGTCAAGCGCGCGGGGGCACGCTGCTCGCGCTGGCGATCGGCCTTCTGCCACAGGCGCCGCTGGCGCAGGCGGCGATCGCCCAATCCCCTTCGTCCCAGGCCCCGGCACCCGACACCCCGGCTGCCAGACCCGGCATTCGCGTCGCTCCCGTGATCCTGGCCGAGCCCGAGGTCGAAACTTCGGTCAACATCCAGGTGGGGCCCGACGGCGTAATCCCGCGCCAGACGTTCCTGCGCATTCGCGGCCTGCCGCTCGCTGCCAAGCTGTCCGATGGTCATGTCGTATCGCCAGGTGTGTGGGCCGTCCCGCTAGCCGCCTTGCCGTCGCTGCGCTTGCTTGCCCCGTTGTCGAGTTCAGGCCGCACCGAGATCCAGTTGTCGCTCGTCGGCGTGGACGGCGGCGTGTTGGCCGAAACCAAATCCTCGCTCGTCGTCGCGCCCGCTTGGCTGCTCGGCTCCAGCGGACAGCGTCAGGACGTGACGCGTGGCGTGCCTCAGAGCCGGCCCGAAGTCCAGGCAGCAACGCCCGCCCCGATCGCGCCGCCGGCGATCGCAGCACCCATCGTCGAAGCCCGCACCATCCCGGCAGCCGTCGAACAGCTACGGGCTGCGGCTGCACCGCCGCCGCCGGTCCCCCCTCAAGTGACGCCGCCTGCACCGGTCGCTGCCCCCGTAGCTCCCTCCGTCGCGCCACCGCCCCCGCCTCAGCCGGCATCCCGGCCCGAGACGCCAGCGCCGGTCGTCGCAGCGCTCCCGCCTGTCACCGCGCCGCCTGCGGCCCGAGCCGCGCCGGTGGCGCCGCCCGCCGCCGTTGCTCCGCCCCCGAAGGCTGCCCCGCAGCTCAGCCCCGCCGATCGCGAGCGCGCCGAGTCCATGGTCCAGCGCGGCGATGCGTTCTGGCGTCAAGGCAACTTCGCCGCCGCCCGCCAGTTCTTCCGTCGCGCCGCCGACATGGGATTGGCGGCCGGTGCCCTCCGCATGGGCGCCACGTTCGACCCGGTGGAGATCGCGAGCATCGCCGTGGTCGGCGTCAATCCCGATCCGAAGGAAGCCTCGACCTGGTATGAGCGCGCGCGGGAACTTGGCGCCCCCGAAGCCGGCGCCCGCCTTTCCCGCTTGCAGTCGCGCTGACGCCAGCCGGGTCTCACTCGAAGCACTACCGCCTCGCGCGGGAGCCGTGCGCCTACCCACCGACCTGCAATTGCACCGTCTGGCCACCGCGCCGGATGGACATCATCCACATCCGCTGGGGCTCGGCGAGCACGCCATCGAGATCGCTCACGCTCTCGATCGTCTGCCGCGCCACCTGCTGCACGATATCGCCCTGGCGGAAGCCCAACCGCGCCGCCGTCGAACCGTTGCGCACCGACACGATCACGACGCCACTCTCGGCGTCGATCCCCATCTGGTCGGCGACCGCAGGAACGAGATTGCTGACCCGCGCACCGTCGAGCGGATGCCGCCCTGACAGATTGCGCACATCGTCCTTGCCCGGCGGCGGCGGCACCGAGATCGCCAGCGGCACCGTGATCTGCTTGCCCGCGCGCAGCACGCGCAGTTCGGCGAGATTGCCGATCCCGCGTGTGGTCAACCGGTAGAGCGCCGAACGGGGATCGGCCACGTC
>CAMDMH010000194.1 GCA_945901835.1 Devosia equisanguinis
GAGCCGGTCGATAACTGGCCGTGGCGTGCCGGAGGGAGCGAGGAAGCCCAGCCACAGACGCATATCGAAACCCGGCAGGCCGGATTCGGCAACCGTCGGGAGATCGGGGAGCGCCACGTCGCGCTTCGGGCCGGTGGTCGCGACGCCGATCAACCGGTTTTCCTTGATGAACTCGAGCACGGGAGGAATGCTCGAGAACATAACCTTGACCTCGCCGGAGAGCAGATCGCGGATGGTTTCGCCGCCGCCGCGATAGTGCACGGGGCTGAGCTTGACGCCGGCCATCAGGTTGAACAGCTCGCTGGTGAGATGCGTGGCGGTGCCACGTCCGGCGGAGGCGTACACGATGTCGCCGGGCTTCGACTTGGCGAGTGCGATCAACGCGGCGACGGACTTGGCGCCGAGAGACGGATGCACGACGAGGACGTTGGCGGTTTCGGCAACGGCAGCGACCGCGGTGAGGCTTTCGCCGTACTTGATCTTGCGCGCCTTGTAGATGGCTTCGTTGGCGGCGTTGGCGAGCGGCGTCATGAGGATGGTGGTGCCGTCGGGTTCGGCACGAGCTGCCGCTTCGGTCGCGATATAGCCACCGGCGCCGCCGCGGTTCTCGATCACGACGCCTTGGCCGAGGATTTCGCCCATGCGTGTCCCGACGAGACGGGCGACGATGTCGGCTGGGCCGCCTGCAGCAAAACCGACAAGGATCTTCAGCGTCTTTGTCTGTGTCTGTTGCGGCTGCTGGGTGTGGCCAGGTGTGGCAGCTATCATCATCGCAGCGGCTGCGGCCCACGCGATGGCACGGCAATTCGGCGGTGTCGCACTATACTGGATCACTGGTCTCCCTCCCGACTATGTTCCGGCTTTTTCGTGGGCCGGAATTGATGTTGCGTTGGCGGCCAAGATGTTCGCTCGGCCCATCGTTGGCAAGGCGCTATCCGTGCGGCTAGCTTGCGACGCGGCAGCCGCCTATCATCGCGTCGGGATTTGGCCTTTCGGCCTTACAACTTCAACCGCCGGGAAACGCATATGGCTGAGCAGGGAAAAGAGCACGTCGGAATCGTCGGCGTCGGCCGGATGGGGCAGGCGATGGTGCGTCATCTCGTGAAAAATGGGTATGGAGTCACCGGCTGCGATATCGATCCGAAGTGCCGGGAGGCCGCAAAGGCAGCGGGCGCTAGGATCGTCGCGGACCCGGCAGCGGTCGGCAAGGCAGCGAAGCTCGTGATCGTCGCGGTCGGCTACGATCACGAGGCGTCGTCGGTGATGCTGGATGCGAACGGGCTGATTTCGACGATGGGGCCAGGCTCGGTGATCGCGATGTCGGCGACATGCACGCCCGAGCATGTGAAAATGCTGGCGGCGAAGGCTGCGGAGAAAGGTGTCGACGTTCTCGATGCGCCGATCTGCCGGGGAGCGCAGGCTGCCGCGGCCGGCACGATGCTGACGCTGATGGGCGGAAGCCAAGCGGTCTTCGATCGCTGCCAGCCGGTGTACAAAACGTTCTCATCGGACATTCGGCTGCTCGGCGACATCGGCGCGGGGCAGTTCGGCAAGGCGCTCAACAATTTCCTGCTGTGGGTGAACGGCATTGCGCTGATCGAGGCAGGGCGGCTGAGCGAGGCGAACGGGATGGATCTCGTGAAGTTGCGCGAGGCGCTGCTGCTGTCGTCCGGCGCGTCCGATGCTTTGAAGAACTGGGACAACGTCTCGTTCCTGTGGGCGCTGAAGGACATGCAGATCGTGTCACGGATGGCCGACAGCGCGGGGCTTTCGATGCCGATCGCAGGGGCGATCAAGGAGATGGTCAAGGAAGGCCGCCGCATCAAGACGACGAACCCGCCGGATTGGTTGGGGACGGGGGGAAAGATGGCGCAGTGAGGCGCGCATATGTCGGTTCGCGGCCAGTGGGCCTTGACTCGACCTACGACACTTGCGTCACGAAGCCCTGGCGCAAGTCGCTGTCGATGGCGGTGCGGGGGCGTTGAGCGGGATCGCCGTAGCCTCCGCCGCCGGCGGTCTCGAATGAGACGACATCGCCCGGTTCGAGCGGGATCTCGGTGCCCTTGAGGACGACGCGCTCGGCTCCGGATTTCGGTTTGATGACGGCGGTGTTGGGTGCGCCGTTGCCGCCGCCTGCGATGCCCCATGGCGGGCATTCCGTGCGTTCGCAGTTGATCGTCACTTTGCATGGGACCGCGACGCGATAAGTGAGCCGTACGCCGAGCCCGCCGCGGAATTTGCCCTTGCCGCCTGAGTTTTCGCGCAGGGCGTGTTCCTCGACGAGAACGGGGTAGCGGATCTCCTGCAGCTCGACGGGGGAGTTGCGCACGTCGCCCTGGCATACGGAGACGCTGGCGTCCTCGCCGTCCTCATTGGGGCGGCCGCCCCAGCCTCCGCCGAAAATGTTCATCAGCAGGAAGCGCGAGCCGTCCTCGCGGTAGCCGTAGAACGAGCAGCCGCCCATGTCGCCCTTGTGGGCTGCCGGTACGACATCGGGAAGTGCTGGGGCGAGCGCCTTCAGGATGGTGTCGATGGTCGTCGGCAGTGCGATGCTCCACAAGCCAATGGCGGCGGGCGGCTTGGCGTTGACGATCGTGCCTTCGGGGCTGATCACTTCGAGCGCGCGGAAGCAGCCTTCATTGACGTCGAGATCGGGCGAGGTCAGCGCCTTGAACGCGACGCGGGCCGCCGCGATGCCGCCGGAAAGACCGGAGTTCAGCGGCCCCGGCGTTTGCGGATTCATGTCGGAGAAGTCGACGGTGAGCTTGGGGCCGGCGACGGTTACCTTCACTTTGATGCGCACAGGCTTGCCGGTGCGGCCGTCGTTGTCGAGGAAGCTCTCGGCCGTATAGGTGCCGTCAGGGATCTTTTCGACGACGGCGCGGACCTTGGCGTCGGCCTGCTCCCAGATGCGCGCGATGGCCTGTTCCACCGTCGAGCGGCCGTAGCGGCCGATCAGTTCGCCGTAACGACGCGAGCCCAACTGGCAGCAGGCGATCTGCGCGCGCATGTCGCCGAGGGCTGCATCGGGAAAGCGGGTGTTGTCGCGCAGTATCTGCCAGAGAGTCTCGTTGCGCTTGCCGGCTTCGTAGATCTTGAGCGAGCGCATCTGGATGCCTTCGGCAAATATCTCGCTCGTCGCGTAGGAGCCGAAGCCGATGCGCGTGCCGCCGATGTCGACCCAGTGCGCGCGCGATGCTGCGAAGGCGACGAGAACACCGTCTACGAAGCACGGCGCATAGAGTACGACGTTGTTGAGATGCTGCCCGCAGACGCCGGCGTGGTTCATGATCATCACGTCCCCGGGCTGGAATCCGTCGAGGCCGTAGCGTGCGATGCCATCTTCGACGGCGACACCGAGGTCGGCGAGGAAGATCGGAAGGCCGCCGCGGTTCTGCGAGATCATCCGTCCCTGGAGATCGATGAGGCCGCAACAGAAGTCGCGGACTTCGTAGATCATCATGTTGTAGGCGGACTTGCACAGCGCCATCGCCATCTCGTCGGCATAAGCGACGACAGCATTGCGGACGACCTCGACCGTGATCGGGTGGGCGGCGGCGGTGTTTGTCATGGGCGCGCAACTCCTCGGCAGGCGAATGGGTGTGCCTGCTTCTTGCAGCTAACGAGATCGATGGCAAATCGAGTGGAGCCGGTTGCTATTTGCCCGCCAGCGCATCGCGGACGCGGGCGACGACGTCGGGCGGCGTGGCGTTGAGCTTGACGACGAACGCGGCGAGCTCCTCGCCCGTCATCGGATCGACCTCGAGCTTGGACTTGTCGGCTTCGGCGATGAAGGCGGGGTCCTTCATGGTGGCGTCGAAGGCGCGGCGCAAGGCTGTGACGCGGTCGGCTGGCACATCGGGCGGCAGGAAGAACGGGCGGCCGGTTTCCAGCCGCGAGAGCAGCAGCTCCATCGCCTGGCGATCCGCGGGCGATTTTGCGACGTCGAGCCACATAGGCACGCCTTTCAGCTCGGGGTGCGGGCGCATTCCGAACTGGCCGATGAGGTTGATCTTCTTCTCGGCGAGCCATTGCGGCTGCAGCGATGTAAGCGACGACCAGTTCACCGCAGCGATGCCGTGAACCTCGCCGCGGTCCATCGCGAGATGGATCTTGGCGGTCGCCTCGTAACCGTTCACCACGCTGAAGTTGAAACCGAACAGCTTGTTGAGCGCGACGGGGAAATCGTTCTGCGAGGAGCCGGGCGCCTGGCTGCCGACGACGAACTTGGTCTTGCGGATGTCATCGATGGTTTTGATCGGCACATTGGCCCAGGCGTAGGTGACCTGCGTTTCGCGGTTGCTCGAGCCGAGCCAGTTGAGTTTGGCGGGATCGAAGCGGGTCTGCTCCGGTGTCAACAATTGCGCGGTCGGGATGCCCTGGTGCGATGCACCGATGACGGTGCCGTCCTTGGGGCCGTTGTTGTAGAGCGTCTGCGTCATCGTCAGGCTGCCGGCGCCCGGCTGGTTCTGCACGACGATCTGCGGCTTGCCGGGAATGTGGTTGCCGATGTGGCGGGCTACGATGCGGGCATTGATGTCGTAGCCGGACCCGACACCGACGCCGACGATGATGCGGACGTTCTTGCCGGCATAGAATGCGGCGATGTCGTCCTGCTGGCCTGATGCGGGGGCGGCGGCTGCTATTACGGCGGATGCTGCAGCAAAACCAGCCTTTACGATCCTGCTCATCGTCGTATCCACTTGGCGTTTCCTCGATAGCTTTTTGTTTCAGTCGTCAGTGGTCGTTTCGACCAATGGAACTCTGGCCTCGTCGGCGAGCCTTATCGTGATGTCGAGCAGGGCCTCGATATCACGGCGCGCGATGGCCCGGGTGATGAAGACGAGCCGGGAAGCTCGTTCACCCGAGGGCCAGCTTTCGAGTTCCACCGGTTTGGCGGTGAGGTGCTGGACCTGATGTACGACGACGGGGCCTTTGCACCCTTTGATGTCGAGCAAACCTTTTGCGCGGAGGATGTCGTGGCCACGCAGACGCGCGAGCAGTTCCAGGGCCTGCTCGACGGCGATCCAATCGAGCGGCTTGTCGAAGCGGATCGCGAAGCTCTCGACGTCGGCGGCGTGGTGTCCGCGTTCACGCGCGGGATAAACCGGCTCGGTCAGCTGGGCGTTGTCGGCGAGGATGGCCTGCGGCGAGACTTTACCGTTCTCGGCGTGCACGATCTTCGCGGAGGGGTTCAGCGCCAGCAACTCGCCTTCGATGTTTCGCGCGGCTTCGTCGCTGGCGAGATCGATCTTCGTCAGGATCAGCCGGTCGGCGACGGCGATCTGGCGGCGCGCTTCGGGGGCTTCGTCGAGGGTGCGGGACCCGAGCACGGCGTCGATCACGGTGACGACGGCCTGGAGGTGGATCTGGCTTGCGAGACCGCGGTCGGCCGTCAGCGTTTGCAGGATCGGGACGGGATCGGCGAGGCCGCTGGTCTCCAGAATGATCTGCTGGAACGGCGGCAATTCTCCGCGCGCGCGTTCGGCGAGCACCTCGACCAGCGTCTTCTGCAGGTCAGAGCGCAAGGTGCAGCACAGGCAGCCGTTGCCCATCAGCACCGTGGCGTCGCCGCCGGTCTTCAGAAGCGCATCGTCGATGCCGACTTCGCCGAATTCGTTGACGATGACGAGGGTATCGGCGCCTTCGGGCTGGCGGAGGAGGTCGCGGATGAGGGTGGTCTTGCCGGCGCCGAGGAAGCCGGTGACGACGACGAGCGGAACGCGTGCGCCGCGCGGGCTGCGCAAGCGGCGGCCGAAGGGTCTGCTATCGCCGGCGTCGAAGGTGCGGGTGAGGAGGTCCATGAACGCTGACTACCACTCGGCGGATTTCGGGTCGAGATGGCGGAGGGAGTTTCGTCGGTGGAGCGCGGCGTCTTGTGCGTGGACCCTCAATGAATGAAAACGAAAGTTGGGTTGCGTACCGCGGCACACAACCCAACTCGCTATCAAAAACCGGCTCGATCAGATTACTGGCTCGATCGCGGACTGCCGCCGGCATTTGCGGGGTTGCCGCCTGGCGTTACGCCACCGGCTCCGGAGCCCGAAACGCCTTCCGAAGACCCACCAGCGCCCGGCCGGTTCGGATTGGACGGGCCCGGAATGGTTCCTGTGGTCGTCGGCGAGGTTTCGCGGCGGAGTTGGACGCATGCGGCACTGCCGGGCTTCTGGGAGCACTCGGTTTCCAGCCGGGACTTTTCGCGGGCCCCTTGCGCCATGGCGAAGGTCGGAACGGCGGCAACGATAAGAGCTGTGAGGATGATCTTGCGCATGATCCCGTCGGTTCATAATCTCGACTCGTGTTGCGTGGGTGCGATTCCGCTGATCGCCAGATCGTGATTCCATATCTCCATTGATTCGATGGAGGTCTGGATGACGGTGCCACTCGAGATCCGGCGGGATCGAACACCCGCGGTGCTGCGCAA
>CAMDMH010000195.1 GCA_945901835.1 Devosia equisanguinis
CGCTGGTTCAACGCCCGCAACAAAATGCAGAGCGCGATGGACAGCGCCTCTCTCGCCGGGGGCCGCGCCCTTCAACTCATGACCGGCAGCGACTTCACCGTCGGGATCAATGCGGCAACCGCCTACTTCGACAAGATGAAGCCGGACAACGTCACGGGCGGAGTGCCCACTTTCGCCGTTACCGAAGACGGCACGGTGCTTCGCGGCACCGTCGATTTCGCAATGAGCAGCCCGTTCTTGGCCGTTCTCGGATTCTCCTCGATTCCCGGTCGGATCGTCTCGGAGACCGTCATTGCTGCGGGCGGCAACGCCGGCACCAATCTCGAAGTCTCGCTGATGCTCGATACGACCGGCTCGATGGATGGCCAGAAAATCGTCGATCTCAGGGACGCCGCCAAAGATCTCGTCGATATCGTCGTCTGGGACAATCAGAGCGAGTATACCTCGAAGGTCGCGCTCGCTCCGTTCTCCCAGCGCGTAAACGTCGGCGAATATCTCGCCCGCGTGACCGACGTGCAGACGACACCCAATTTCAGCGGTACGACGCTCACTGGAATCACATGCGTCACCGAGCGCACCGGTCCGGAAGCATTCACCGACGCAAAGCCCGTCGGCAACAATACGCTCAACGCCCACAGCGCAGACACGGGCAACACCGTCAAGAACAACGCTTCAAACTACAGCTCCGACGGGGTCTGCGCGACGGGCGGCTCGAACCCGGTCGAGATTCCGACCATCATGCCGCTGTCGAGCGACAAGGGTGCGGTCAAGTCCCGCATCGACGCGCTACCAGCTGCGGGCGCAACGGCGGGCTCGCTCGGCACGGCCTGGGCCTGGTATCTCTTGTCGCCCAACTGGCACGGCATCTGGGACGGCGCGAGCATGCCGGCGCCCTACAGCGACCTCACCACGCTCAATTCCAAGGGCCAGCCGAAACTGAAGAAGGTGGCCGTGCTGATGACCGACGGCGTCTACAATACCTTCGGTGGCAGTGGTGCCGACTCGACGTCCGTCTCTGAGAAAGCAGTGACGCTGTGCAACAACATGAAGGCGGCCGGGATCACGGTTTATACCGTCGGCTTCCAGCTCGAAGACAACGCGACTGCAATCAATACGCTGTGGCAGTGTGCGTCGCGCGGCGAAGCGGAAACCGCGGCCGACACCAGCTACTTCTTCAATGCATCGTCGGGCGATGAACTCCGCGCCTCGTTCCGGCAGATCGCCCTGGCACTCTCTACGCTGCGCATCCGGAACTGAGAGTTTGGGTCGCACAGCGACACGCAGAGGGCGCGACACAATCGCGCCCTTCTTTTTGGGGTCAAATCCTATAAGTAGTCGACCATCTCCTCGCCGAAACCGGCGACGACCAGAGCGACGATCGCCTCTATGGCCTCGGGCGCTTCAGGGCCTGTCGCACTCAGGTGAATCTCGGTGCCGGGGCCTGCGGCCAGCATCATCAGGCCCATGATCGAGGTGCCACCGACGGACTGGCTATCGCGGGTTACCGTGACCTCCGCGTCGAAATTCTCGGCACACTTTACGAACTTGGCCGACGCCCGGGCGTGCAACCCCTTCCGGTTCCGGATAAGAACCTTGGCTTCAGGAGCCTCCGGACGTGCTTCTCGTTGCATCGGCGACGCCTCCGGTTTCCGACTGTCGAGAGCCCAACTGGAGCCCATTCAGAGTCCACATGACTCTATCAACAAGCGCGCGTCGTCCACTCCGCGGCCGTCAGCTCTCGCCTGTCAGAACCTGGCTTGCGACGCTGATGTACTTTCGTCCGGATTCCTTGGCCAGATCAACAGCCTTGGCAAGGGGGGCGTCCGACCGGACGCTCGCGAGTTTGATCAGCATGGGTAGATTTACGCCAGCGATGACCTCGACCCTGGCTTCGTCCATAACGGAGATCGCGAGATTTGAAGGGGTGCCGCCGAACATATCGGTCAGGATGACGACGCCGCCGCCGCATTCGGCTTTTTTCACTGCCGCAAGTATATCGCTGCGACGCAGTTCCATGTCGTCCTCGGGACCGATCGATACCGTCTCGAGTTGTATCTGTGGACCAACCACGTGCTCGAGAGCCGCGCGGAATTCACCGGCCAGACCGCCGTGCGTCACGATGACGATGCCAATCATGGAACCGACCTTGCTCCCCCGTCTCCCTGTAGGTGTGGCAATTGTTTGCCGCAATCGCAAGATGGTCGATAGAGATAAACTGAACATAGCTGACTTTGGGGAACAGCGAACATCGACAGGTTCGACGCCGCCGCTGCAACCACAGCGAAGATCCTCTACAGGTTGTTTCCGGCATTTTCCAACGCAATAACGAGTTTCAATGGGGCAGACGGCTCGAAAGGCGCCAACCCGACAAGCCGGACTGGAACACCGCAGATCTCAACCTCGCCGCCCGGTTCGGGCAGGCGCGGCACGTCGCCCGGGGCCAGCAGATCCACCACGAGCACCAGATTTGCCGCCGCGATGGCCGGCACGGGCACTATTCCGATGCCTCGCACTTCGATCAACCCTTCGATGGTGGCTGGGCAGCTCAGGGTCAGGACGCCATTCCGGCGGGATACCAGAACCCGGTCGTCGGCTATCAACATGGGCTGTCCGGGCACGAGCGGACCTGGTCGCAGCGCCAGAACGCGCAATGCGAGGTCCGATTTGCCCGATCCGGATGGCCCGCGGATGAGAACGCCGCGATCGCCGAGCGCCAGCGCGGTGCCGTGAAGGTTGGCGGTCTCGCCGGCATCGATTGGCATACAGCTCCCTCGATCAGACGCGCCACGCTCGTGCCGGCTGCAAACGATGCTGCTGGCCCGCGCGCTGTGCCGACGGGACCGTGACGACGAAGCGAGCACCGCGGCGCTGGCCATCGACGACGCCGTTGTCGGATAGTTTGGGCTGGCAGTTCTCGGCCCAGATCTTTCCGTCGTGCGCTTTCACGATCTCTCGCGTGATGGCGAGACCCAGTCCCGAATTGTTACCCCGGCTCGTCGTGGCCGTCGGGCGGTAGGTATAGAACCGCTCGAACACCTTCTCTAGCTTGTCGACATCGATGCCGGGACCTTCATCCTCAATGGCCAACCGGACGATATCGGCGTCGCGGCGCAGCGAAATCCGGATGGTGCTGTCCGGCGGGGAAAAGGAGATCGCATTGTCGATCAAATTGGTCGCGACCTGGCCGAGGCGGCCGTCCTGGCCGAGCACCAGGAGATCGTCGGGATTGCGCTGGACGACATCGAGCTCGATGGTGCGTCCGGAACCACTCGTCAGATCGCGGAACGAGGCGGCGACGTTGCGCAGAACCTCGGCCAAATCGACGGGGTCGCGCTGCTGCAGCGCCAGTTCAGCGTCGAGCCGGGAAGCGTTCGAAACGTCACTGATCAGGCGATTGAGACGCTTCAGCTCGCTGCGGATCTGAACGACGAGTTGATCGCGCTCCTCGTCAGTGCGGGCATATGAAAGGGATTGCGCGGTCGCGTTCGCCGCCGTCAGAGGGTTCTTCAGCTCGTGTGCGACATCGGCGGCGAACTTCTCGCTCGCTTCGATGCGCCGGTAGAGCGAGGCCGTCATCGCCTTGAAGCTCTTGGCGAGATGGGCCACCTCGTCGTTGCGGTCGGGAAAATCCGGCAGCCGGTGGCGCGCATTGATGTCGACACTCACAGCTTCAGCGGCCTGCGAGAGCTTGTGGATAGGGCCGGCAACGGAATAGGCCAACAACATCGAAACGAGGAAGCTCGCGGTCAGTGCGAGGCCGGCCAGCTTGATGATCGCGTTGCGCTCCTTATGCAGCACCTTCTCGATCTCGCCAGGATCGGTCGACAGCAACAGCACGCCCTGGATCTGGCGGGCGCGCACGATGGGGGCGGCGTAGGAGACGATCTGCTGGCCCTCCTCGTTGAGGAGGAGCATCGGCGTGCCGGTGCCCAACATCGCGCTGCGAACCGGTGGATAGTAGTTGCCGTTGGCGCGATCCAGCTCCCGCAGCACGGGCAGTTCGGAAGCGAAGAGAACCTCCGTCATACGGGTCCACAGGTTCTTGGTGCGCGGCTTCTCGGCCGTGCCATCGGCGCGGCGCGTATCGGTCAGCTTGCGTTTCGACAGGAACTCGTCGGTATCGGCGATCAGGCGGCCTTCGCGGTCGTACACGCGTGCGCGGATGTCAGGCTGGATCAGGCGGCGCAGGACCGGCGCAACCTTCTCGGGTGCGAGCGAGAACGACAGGGCCGCAAAGCCATCGTCGCGATACTCGTCGAGCGGTGGGGGCGTGTCGGGCTGCGCGTCGGGGTCGATCACGATACGCTGGCCATCGAACGTGGCGTTGGCCGCCACCGCCTGCGCGATGATCTCGCCTTGGGCGGTGAGGCTGTCGAGCTTGGCGTCGACCAGCCAGTCCTTATACTGGTTCAGATACCAGTATCCGCCGAGCAGGATCATGAGACCGATCGCATTGGAAAAAATGATGCGACGGGCGAGGCTGCGCGAGAACCAGCGCACGATCGGCAACCGGTTGAGCAAGCTACGGAAATAGCCTCCCCATACTGCCGAGAGCCTCAGCAGATGAGCGCCCCAGGTCGCCGCCCACTGCGCTGCGGCTCTGCCGCCGGCGAGCGCATCGCCGACGATCCCAGGTTGTTTAGGTTGCTCGCCATCGAAGGGCATCGCGCGCCGAAGCCTCTTGGTTCATGCATCGGATGGTGTGACCCGAAGCAGGCCTCACCATCTGAGCCACGCCGCTCGCGCGCGACCGTGTTCGCAGCTTTCGTGTTGTCTCAGCCGGCTTCCTTGAAGCGATAGCCGACGCCGTACAGCGTCTCGATCACATCAAAGTCGTCATCGACCTGCTTGAACTTCTTGCGAAGCCGTTTGATGTGGCTGTCGATGGTGCGGTCGTCGACGTAGACCTGATCGTCGTAGGCCGCATCCATCAGCGCATCGCGCGTCTTGACGACGCCCGGACGGGTCGCCAGCGCTTGCAGGATCAGGAACTCCGTCACGGTCAACGTGACGCCCTTGTTGTCCCAATGGCAGGTATGGCGCTCGGGATCGAGCTTCAGCTTGCCACGCTCGACGATGGCGCGGGCCGCTTCCGGCGTCTGCGGCGCACCGTCCTTCGCGCCGATGCGGCGCAGCACGGCCTTGACGCGCTCCACCACGAGGCGAAGCGAGAAGGGCTTGGCGATATAGTCGTCGGCGCCCATCTTGAGGCCGAACAACTCATCGATCTCCTCGTCCTTGGAAGTGAGGAAGATGACCGGCATCTCCGACTGCTGGCGCATGCGGCGCAGCAGCTCCATGCCATCCATGCGCGGCATCTTGATATCGAAGACGCCGAGATCCGCAGGCTCCTCCGTCAGAGCCTCCAGAGCCGCCATACCATCGGAGTAAGTGCGGACCTTGTAGCCTTCCGCTTCCAATGCAGTTCTGAGCGACTTGAGGATGTTCTGTTCATCGTCGACAAGCACAATCGTGCTTTTTTCCTTCATGGGATCACTTGCCTCACCGCGCCGGCTGAGCCGGGCCACACGATTTTGCCGCCTCTAAGGATTCAACACGAAAGACAATGTGGCAACATTACTCTCTGCCCGGTCGGCTGAATGGCCAGTGAATGTCATTTAAATGGCATCCGAACGGCACTACTGGCCGGCATCGACCGTGTCGAAGGGGGCCGTCGGCAGAAGTTCTAGCATGCAAAGCGCGAGGACGCACATGGCAAGCGATCAGACGGCAGGTGGACAACCACGCGACGGTGGAAATGTGGCCGCGGCGGGCTTGGCGCGCGACCTCGTCAGGCTGGCGTGGAAGGCTACGCTCGGCACGGTCGGCCGGAGCGGTGGCCATCCCTATGCGTCGCTCGCCGCCATCGCCACACAGCCGGACGGCGCGCCGCTGTTGCTGCTGTCGGGCTTGGCGGAGCACACGAAAAATCTCGAGGCAGATCAGCGCGCCAGCATATTGATCGATGGAACGAGTGGAGATCGTGCCGCGCTCACCGGCGCACGCGTCACACTGGTCGGCCGGATCCGCGAGGCCGATCCCGCAACGGCGCGCCGGCGCTATCTTGCCCGGCATCCGGACGCGTCAAGCTTCATCGACTTCGCGGATTTCAAGCTCTACTCTCTCGATATCGAATGGGCGCATCTGGTTGCAGGGTTCGGGCGAATCGTGCGGCTGCAAGCCGGTGACGTGACAGTCGCGACAAGCGATGCCGGTGGTCTCATCGATGCGGAGCCCGGCATCCTCGAGCATATGAACGAGGACCACGCGGCCGCTATCACGGCGATAGCGGTCGCACACATCGCCGGTGGAAAAGATTCAGGAGAGCCGACATCAACTGGGCCACTCGATTGGCGCATGATCGGATGCGATCCCGAAGGCTTCGACCTAACGGATGGGCAGCACGCC
>CAMDMH010000196.1 GCA_945901835.1 Devosia equisanguinis
GAGCGAGATCTCCGTCATCATGTCCGCGAGCTTCTTCTGTACGAGCTGCGTGGCGGCAAGCGGCCGGTTGAACTGCTTACGATCCATCGTGTACGCGAGCGCGCGGTGCCAGCAGTCCTCGGCGGCCCCCATCGCGCCCCAGGCGATGCCGTAGCGGGCACGGTTTAGGCAGCCGAAGGGGCCCTTGAGGCCGGATACGTTCGGCAGCATCGCGTCCTCGGAGACGACGACGTTGTCCATCACGACTTCGCCGGTCGTGGAGGTGCGCAGCGACAGCTTGCCCTCGATCTTCGGTGCGCTGAGCCCCTTCATGCCCTTTTCGAGGATGAATCCTCGGATCTCGTCGCCGTGGGCTGCCGACTTCGCCCAGATCACGAACACATCGGCGATCGGGGCGTTCGAGATCCACATCTTGGCGCCGGAGATGCGGTAGCCATCGGAGACCTTCTCGGCGCGCGTGGTCATGCCGCCGGGATCGGAGCCGGCATTGGGCTCGGTCAGGCCGAAGCAGCCGATCCACTCGCCGCTGGCGAGCTTGGTAAGGTACTTCTTGCGCTGGGCTTCGCTGCCGTAGGCGTTGATCGGGTACATGACGAGCGAAGCCTGCACCGACAACATCGAGCGGTAGCCGCTGTCGACCCGCTCGATCTCGCGCGCGACGAGGCCGTAGGAAACGTAGTTCGCTCCAGAACCGCCATACTGCGTCGGTACGACGACTCCGAGCAGGCCGAGGGCGCCCATCTCGGGGAAGATTTCGCGGTCGGTAATTTCGTCGAGGTAGGCCTTGGTGACGCGCGGCAAGAGTTTGTCCTGGGCGAAGTCGCGCGCGGTGTCGCGGATCAGCCGTTCTTCTTCGCTCAGCTGGTCCTCGAGCAAGAACGGGTCCTGCCACTGGAACTGAGCTTTGGAGGATTTCGACTTGGCGTTGTCTGACATGGGCGGGCGTACCTCGAAAAAAGTTCGTGCGCGTCTCGTGGCGACGCGCCTTCTGTCGGCTCGATGGGTTGTTCTAGAGCAGGTTCGGAATGGCGTCGACCCTACGGGAGGGGGCGAACGGCCCCGTCTATGCATACTTGCCAAACCAGGCAACACATCACCGCCGCGGCGATGTCCGCTTACTCCCCGCTGAGCTGCCGGGAAGGGAGGTGGCAGGTGTGGGCTAATACCTGTCGGGCACGACACTTTGTGTCGTCGGGAGATCGAGTTCGCTCCCCGGGGTATGGCAGAACTACATGGGTTTGCTTACAGCTACCGAGAAAAGATTTGCGTGATACATATAGTTACTGAGAAAATTTCAGAGTTGCTCGCAGTCCGCCTCCATTCCTGTTGATCAGCTTCAGCGATCCACCGTGAGCCTCGGCAATCGACGAGGCAATTGCGAGCCCGAGCCCGATTCCGCCGGTGTCGGGGCTGCGCGAGGCTTCAACGCGATAGAACGGCTGAAGGACCTTGGCCAACTGATCTTCGGGAATGCCCTGTCCTCGATCGTCGACGTGGATCAGTAGCTCACCGCCCTGGGCCGCGAGCGAGACCGTGGCGTGTTCGCCGTATTTCACGGCGTTGTCGATCAGGTTGGTCATTGCTCGGCGCAGGGCGACGGGTTTGCATTCGACGATCACGCCCGGCTCGACGGATCCCTCGCCGACGGCAAGGCCGGCATCGCTCATATCGTCGACGAGGCTGGACACGAGCGCGCTGACATCGACTCGCCGGCTCGCCTCGCCCTTCGCCTCCTCGCGGGCGAACGATAGGGTGGCCGCGAGCATGGCCTCCATCTCGCCGATGGTCCTCAGCATGCGGTCGCGCTCTTCTCCGCTCTGGACACCTTCCGCGCGCAGGCGCAACAGCGTCAGTTGGGTGCGAAGATCGTGCGAGATCGCCGCCAGCATCATCGTCCTGTTCTCGATCAATCGCCGCACCTTGCCCTGCATCTCGTTGAAAGCGGAGGCGGCTCTCTGCATCTCGAGGCTGCCGTTTACCGGCAGGGCCGGCGCCTCGACATCACGACCGATCCGCGTAGCAGCGTCGGACAACAAGCCGAGGGGTGCCGTCATGCGTCGGACCGCCCATGCGGTGAGTGTCGCGATCATGGCTGTCATGACCGCCAATGCGAGAAGCAACCGGGGCGAGATGGTCGGACCGGTATCGGGTAGAGCTGTCGCGAAGTGCAGCCATTGGCCCTCTCCGAGCTCCACGGATGCCGTGAGGCCACGCCACGAAATCGCGGCGCGCGCCAACGGGCCTCTCATCATGGGACCATGCCCCATCGGGCCGCCCCCCATACCGGGATAGTGGCCTGCGCCCATGCCGCTGCCCGGTCCACGGAACCGCTGATCGCTCAGCGGAGATCCGGATGGATCTGACGCGACATCGACCATGACTGTCTGGTTCGGCAAGCCTTGCTTGATGTAGTCGGCGATGATCTGCGAAGCGTCGTTGGCTTCGCCCGGAGCACTCGATGGCGGCACCTTCTGCGCGGAAAGGTCGACGCGGAACATCGGATCGCTGGACCCGCTCGCGAGACGGGGGCGCCAGCTCGCAGGCGACTCACCGACGAGGCGCGACACGTTGATGATCCTCTCTGCCACCGCCAGCGCGCCAACAGCCCGGATGGCCTCCTGGCGCGCGCTGGATTAGATCCAGGCGCCCGCTGCGAGCGCCAGACCGATACCGGCGAGCAGCACCAGCAGCGTCTGGCCGAATAGAGTTCGTGGCAGCATGCGCTTCATGGCTCGACAACCTCGGGTGCGAAGCGATAGCCGCCGCCCCAGACGGTTTGAATGATGCGCGGGTCCGACGGATCGACCTCGAGCTTCTTGCGAAGCCGGCTCACTTGCGTGTCGATGCTGCGGTCGAATGCGCCTGCAGAGCGGCCGCGAGCCAAGTCGAGCAGCACCTCCCGCGTAAGCACGCGCTGCGGCCGCTCCACCATCGCAACGAGAAGATCGAACTCGCCGGTGCTCAACGCGACACTGACCCCGTCGCTTCGGATCAGTTCGCGCGCGTCGAGATCGAGCACCCACCTTTCGAAGGCGTAGCGCTTCGCCTTTGCTCCGCGCTGCTGCGCGTGGTCGCCGTCGGATCGCGCCCGCCGCAACACGGCGTTGATGCGGGCTATCAGTTCGCGGGTGCCGAAGGGCTTAGGCAGATAGTCGTCGGCGCCCAATTCCAGTCCGACGACGCGGTCGACCTCCTCTCCTTTGGCCGTCACCATAATGATCGGAATGTTGGAGGTCGCGCGAACCTCGCGGCAAAGGACGAGGCCGCTGTCGCCAGGCAGCATCAGGTCGAGCAGGATTAGATCGAAGCGACCGTCGGCGAGCGCTTTGCGCATAGCCTTTCCGTCGGCGACGGCGGTCACCCTGAAGCCCTCTTTCGTCAGGGCGCGCGCGACGAGATCGCGGATCTCGCGGTGGTCGTCGACGATCAGGATGTGAAGTGTCGTGGTCATGAGGATGACTTTACCCGCACCGGGCCACCCTTGCTAAAGAAGTTCGTCACAAGATTTGTCAAAGCCGGCCACTGACAAGCTTTGTCACAACTTCGGCAGTTCGCGACAAACCTCAGAGACAGGTGCGACTTACCTTCCTGCTTATCGATGGACGTTCCGTCCAGGCAAGTAAGGAGAGCTTCAATGTCGAAGACGACGAAATCGGTTGGCATCGTCGCTGGCGTGGCGGCGGTTGGGTTTCCCGGCGCTTATGCCTTCGCCCAGCAGGGACATGGCTTCGGGCAGGGCCGCATGGGCATGGGGCCGGGCATGATGATGGGGCGTGGCATGGGCTCGGGCATGGGTCCAGGCATGATGGGCGCACGTGGGGGCTCGGCCTCGGCGAACGAGATGCAGGAACTGCACGAGATGTTCGTCGATCACACCAAGATCAAGCGATCCGTCACCAACCTGCCGAACGGCATTCGCACGGTCACCGAATCGGACGACCCCGAGATGACGAGAATACTCGTCAGCCACGTTGCCGGCATGATGAAGCGCATGGAGGAAGGTCGCAATCCAAGATTGCCGATGCAGAGTCCGCAGCTCGAGATCCTCTTCCGCAACAAGGACAAGATCAGAACGAGCTTGGAACCGACACCCAAGGGGGTCGCCGTTACGCAGACTTCGGATGACACCGAGACAATCACGGCGCTGCAGAAGCATGCAGTCGACGTGACCGATGCCGTGCAGCGCGGCATGGTTGCGGCGCACGAGACGATGATGCGCAACATGGGCGGCGCGATGGCCGATCACATGATGGATCACGGCACCGGTAATGACCATCGCAACTGACGGCGGAGGAGCCGGCGGTAATGCCGTTGCCGAAGCTCGTGGCATTCCTGGTGCCTCGATTTCGTGCGGCATCAATGCCGATGCGGATGGTGCATGTCGGGCATGTGCGGATGCTTGTGCCGCAGACGGACATGTCGATGTGGGTAACTATGCGGCTCTTCCATCGACACACCAGATGAATGCTGGTGCTTGTGATGCTCGTCGTGAACGTGGCGATGCACGTGCTCCAACGGCTCGTGGTCGTGTTCGTGCTCATGCGTTTCTGTGAGATGGAGCCACACGCCAATCGACATCAGCAAGCCCGCAGCCAGTAGCTGGATGGTGACCGGTTCGCGCAGGAAAATCACGGCCACGACGGCTCCGATGAACGGGGCCGTCGAGAAGTACGCACCGGTGCGCGCCGTGCCGAGATCACGCAGCGCCATCACGAACAACGCGAGGCTCACACCATAGCCGACGAAGCCGACGATCCCCGACAGCAGGAGTGTCGACGGTGCGGGAATACTGCCACCGGCCCAAACACCGAGCGCGAGATTGACCGGTCCCGCAATCAAGCCCTTGAGTTCGACGACCTGCAGCGGATCGGCGAGCGAGACCTTGCGTGTGAGGTTGTTGTCGATGCCCCAAGCGATGCAGGCGAGCACGATGGCCAACGGGCCGATCATCCCCACCAACGTGGGCGTGCCTGACCAGGACAGGACGACAGCACCGGCGACAAGACAGACCATCCCTATCGCGATGCGGCGGTCGAAGCTTTCCTTGAAAACGAACCATGCCAGCAGCGCGGTTGCGACGCCCTCCAGCGTCAGAAGCAATGAAGCGGCAGCGGCTTCTGTCCGCTCCAATCCAACCATCAGCAGCATGGGGCCGACGATGCCGCCTGTGGCAATCGCGCCGCCAAGCCATGGCGCAATCGCGCGAACCCAGCGGCGCTTCGGCTTGGCCGTCGTTGGAGAGGACAAACCTGCCAAGGCGCCGAACGATGGCAATGCCGAGACCCGCGCCAAAGTAAAGCAGACCCGCTAGCACCGCCGGGTGGATCGTTCCTAAGAGGGCCTTCGCCGCCGGTGTAGAGATAGCGAACAGCGCGGTCGACAAAAGGGCGAGAATGACGGCTCGATGATTCATGCGGAAAACACCATCATCTTGATGGCTCAATGCCAGTTCATTCGGAAAGGGGCGGCAACCTCCTTCACTTGCTTGGATCCGTGCGAGCACTCGGCAGAGACACTCTCGCTTGTAGGCCCCGCGGAGAGACATTGGCTAGGACCACGTCCCCCCCGTGCGCGCGGATGATCGAACGTGCCACGGTAAGGCCGAGGCCATGGCCGCCGGTTTTGCGCCCGCGAGAGGTATCGAGCCGGTGGAAGGGCTCGAACACAGCCTCCAACTGATCACCCGGAATGCCGGGACCTTCGTCGGCAATCGAGATTTTTAGGATATTGCCTTCAAGGACAGCGGCGACGCGCGCAGATCCACCGTGCTTCACAGCATTCTGCACGACATTGCCGAGCGCCCGCTTCAACGCCAGATGTCGGCCACTTACAATGAGCGGACCCGCAACTTCGATCGACACGTTTTGGCCGGCGTCTGCCGCATCGTCGGCGAGCGTTTGCAGGATCGGGGCGACATCCACCTGCCCGATGTCTTCGGTGCGCCTATCGTCACGCAGGAACGCCAACGTGGCGTCGATCATTTGCTCCATCTCTTCGAGGTCCGCTTCGATGCCTTTGCGCAGGTCTGCGTCCGTCAGCCGACCGGCGCGCAGCCGTAGCCGTGTCAACGGCGTGCGCAGATCGTGGCTGATCGCTGCCAGCATCTGCGTGCGGTCATCGACCATCCGCCGGATACGCTGCTGCAGATCGTTGATCGCGGCGGCAAGGGTGCGGACCTCACGCGTTCCGCCGTCGGGCAGGGGCTTGTCGTTGGATGTCAGGAACAAGTTCCGCGCGCCGATCTCCAGGCGCTCAAGAGGCCGCGTCAACCAACGCCCCATCAATACCGATACGACGACGACACCGAGCGCGGCGAGCAGCACAGTAAGCAGTGCGCTCGGCACAGACACGCGCGCCGCGTCCACGCTGACGAGCGTGACGTTGAGCCAACTGCCGTCGCTGAG
>CAMDMH010000197.1 GCA_945901835.1 Devosia equisanguinis
CCTTGCGGCGAAGCGCTTCCCGCATCCCGTCCTGGTGACCGCCATTCGTGGGTCTCGACCCTGACGTCGGCATTCGCGAACAGGCGCTGCAACACCCTTCGGGCGATCCATCTGCGGACCGGTGGCACGAGGAGGGGCAGCGCGATGAGATCGGTGAGTAATCCTGGAATGAGCAAAAGGGCCCCGGCAATCATGAGCATTAAGCTGTCGACCACGGGCTCAATGGGCGGGCGTCCCTCGGCCATCGACTGGGCAGTCCTTCGTGCGGCCTGAAGGCCCTGACTCTGGACGATGAGGCCACCTGCCACGCCAGTGACGACCAACAGCAGAAGGGTCAGCCAAATGCCAATATTCTGGCCGACCTTTATGAGTACGGCCAGTTCCAGCAAGGGGAACGCAAAGCCCAGCAGGATCAGGGCGATATGCATGCGATGCCGGTTACCCTCGAGCGAATTGTGATTGCAGCGGGGCCCCAGTGGGCGTAATCGAAAATCAGGAGTTGCTGCCGCCTCGAAGCTGCAGTTCGTCGGCTACACTTCGTTGTCTGCCCTTGGTTGGTTGCCTTGCTTTAGTTGGTTGCACAAGGCAGCTACTTAGGTTCGAGTTCCACTATGACGGCCATAATCGCTCGACGCACTGGTGTCGAGGCGGTTCAGACATTACATAGTCCAGACGAGTGTCATTTTCCGAGAAAGCACCAATGGACGGCAAGATCGACCTCATCACGTTGATTTCCCTGGTGGTCGCTATTGTCGCGATCTGGAAACTGCGCAGCGTTCTCGGACAGCGCACCAACCAGGACGAAACGCGGATCGACCAGCAATTGCGCGCGCGCCAGGAGCGCGAGCGGCAGGCGGCGGCCAATCAGAAGGTCGTGGCCATGCCCCGGCGCGGCGCCGACGAGGCCGGGGCTGCCGCGTCTGCTGCCGATCAGGCAGCACTCGCCCAGGCGGAGGAGAAGCTCAAAACCTTCTCTCCTGATCCGGCTGTCGAGCAAGGGCTGCTCGCCATTCTCCGCGCTGAAGGCGCGTTCGATCCAGCCAACTTCATGCTGGGGGCCAAGCAGGCCTACGAAATGATCGTGACGGCTTTCGCGGAAGGCAACCGGCGGATGCTCAAGGATCTCCTGAGCAAGGAGGTCATGGAAGGATTCAATGCCGCGATTACAGATCGCGAGCGCAAAGGCGAGGTCATCGACCAGAGCTTCGTTGGGATCAACAAGGCCGATATCGTTGGCGCGGAACTCAAGAACGGCGTCGCCACCGTCACGGTGAAGTTCGAGAGCCAGTTGATCTCCGCCACACGTAACAAGGCGGGCGAGGTCATCGCTGGTGATCCCCAGCGGATCGCGGACGTCACCGACATCTGGAGCTTTGCGCGCGAGGTCGGATCGCGCAGCCCGAACTGGAAGCTGGTCGCAACCGAGCCGGGCAGCTGACGCGATAGCCCCCGCAGACGGCGTTTCACCCCAAAACGGGCGCATCTCGAGAGCGATTGTCCAGAACGGTTGCAGCCATGTCCGACATGAGATTGCAGCCGGTAGGGTTCCGAGAGCTTGTCGGATGGGACAACGCCGACCATTCGGCGGCGTTCTCGGCTTTCAAGACATCGGCTGTTGCCGTCATTGCGAGTCGGGTTGCGCGCGGCGGCAGATGCGATGCTGAACAAGTCGCGGCCTTGTCGGACGCATGCCGGGAGGCGATCAGGCGTGGGGGCGCGCGTGTATCCCGTGCCGAGGCGCGGGGCTTCTTCGAGCGGTTCTTCGTGCCCAACCGCATCTTGCACGATCGGCCGCATGGGCTTTTGACGGGCTACTACGAGCCCGTCGTCGATGGACGGCGCATCTGCGAGGGGCGTTTCCAGGTGCCGCTTTTTCGCCGGCCGCCGGATCTCGAGAACATCGTAGGGGAGACCGAGCGTGGCCGCGCCGGCTTGCGCTACACCCACATGCGCCGGACCGCCGAAGGTTTGGAGCCGTTTCCGGCGCGGGCGGAGATCGATGCGGGGGCCTTGTCGGGGCGTGGGCTGGAGATCATGTGGCTCGCAGATCCCGTCGACGTGTTCTTCGCGCAGGTGCAGGGCTCGTTGCGCGTGCGGTTGCCGGACGGGACTACAGCCGGGCTGACTTATGATGGCAAGAACGGCCATCCCTACACTTCGATCGGACGGATATTGATCGAGCGGGGCGAAATTCCAGCGGCCGATATGTCGATGGGGCGGCTCGCCGAATGGTTGCGCGCCGATGAAGTGCGAGGGCGCGCGATGATGCAGAACAATGCCTCGTTCGCGTTCTTTCGGGAGGCCGATGGCGCGAGCGCGTTGAGCGCGCTCGGGTGCGACCTCGCTGCGGGGCGAAGCCTCGCCGTCGATACCGGCTATCATGCGTTGGGTCTGCCGGTCTTCGTCGATGCGCCGGGGCTACTCCATGGGGTGCAGCGGCGTCCGTTCCGCCGATTGATGATCGCGCAGGATGTCGGCTCGGCCATTCGCGGGGCCGAGCGCGGCGACATCTATTTCGGTTCCGGTGAGGTTGCCGAGCGGCGGGCCGGCATCACGAAGCATCGCGGTAACCTGTTCGTGCTGATGCCGCGCGTCGAGCGATCGAAGCGGGGGGCCGCGCGATGAGCGGGGATGGAGGCAAGAACAAGCCGCGGCGTCGCAGACTTCTCAGCGAAGAGGATGTGGCACTCTGGAACATCGTGGCGCAGAGCATCGGGCCGACGAAGGGCAAGTCGCGCGTGCGTGAAGTTGAGCCGGACCCGGATGCGACCGTCGATGCTGCTGCTGACGCACATCGAGGTGGACGGGGCGAGCCACGCCGGCCACCTGCCGCGCGTGCAAAACAGAATGGCGCGCTGCCGGCAATTCCTCCAGCGCGGGTAGCCACGCCTGCGCCGGCTGTATCGAAGGCGCGGCCGCAGGAACCCAAGTCCGTGCCGCTCGAGCGGCGGAAAGCGCGGCGGATCGCGCGTGGCACCGATGAGATCGAGGCTCGGCTCGACCTGCACGGCATGACGCAGGACGACGCGCATTGGGAGCTCGTCGGGTTCGTGCGGCGTTGCCAGGCGGCCGGGTTTCGCACGGTGCTGGTGATCACGGGGAAGGGCGGGCCCTTGCGCCGGCATCACGACGACGGCGACGACTATGACGAGAGGCCGCGCGGAGTCCTGAGGCGCAACGTCCCGCGCTGGCTCGCGGGGCCGGAGATCGGCGCACTGGTCGTCAATTATACGACCGCGCACATCCGTCATGGCGGCGAAGGCGCGCTTTACGTCCAGTTGCGACGCAAGGGGTGACGCGCTGGGAGACGCGACGCCCGATCAGCCTTTCCAGTGAGCGTCTGGATCTTCCTCGGGCACGACGGCGGCGACTATCGTCACGGACGTGTGGGCGTCGATCTCGATGGGGTGATCGGGGGCGTCGTAGCCGGTTTTCCAGAAGACGATCTCGGCAGATCCTTTCGGTACGTGCAAGGTTGCCCGGCCGTTCTCATCCGTGGTGGCGCGATAGCTGCCGATACGCACGAGGGTTTCCGGCACGCCGACTCCCGTCACCGCTTCGAGCACTTCGACATCGATGCGATGATCAGGTGGTGCTGCGATGGGCAGGGTGAAGGTGCAATCGACGGCTTCGTGCGCAAGTGCCAACTCGTCGGCTACAAGGTGGGCAGTCCAAGTGGCGATGCCCGGATCCGGGGGGCGGTGGAGTGGACCTCGGCCCAGAGCAATGCGGTCGTTCCCGGCCATGGTGCTTTGCCGAGGATTGGACGCGCGAGGACTTCGCCCAATGCGTTGCGGATCTCGAGTGTCCGACCGGCGAGGACCAAGCCTGCCGTTGAGGTCGCGCCGACTGTGAGCGTGACCGGCTGGCCTGCCGGGATCGTGTCGGGCACTCCCCAAACGGCGAGAGAGGCAGTGTGCGGGGCGATATCGTACGACCAATCCCTGGCCACAGCGGCATGGGACGGGACGCTCTGTCCGGCTGGGGCGTAGGGGGCTGGGGCGTAGGACAAGGTCCATGTCTGGCGGCCCGGCTTCGTGCTGGCCACGAGGTCGATCGCGGTCGCTCGTCCGTCCACGATTTCGACGGCGTGTGCGCTTCCGTCGGGGCCGCGGATTTCGAGCGTTCGGCTTCCCAGGCGACAACCGGACGCGCAGTCGATGCGAACCGAGATCGCGAAGGGGTCACCGACCCGGACGATGTCGTCCGGTGCGGCGGTTGGGCCGTCGATCACCACGATCTCGGTCGCGTGCAGCACTTCGTGTCGGCGCGGCACGGATCGGCTCCCTACGTGACGCCGCGACGTTTGGCGGCGTGGCGGCCAGCGACACGGCCGAACACGAGGCAGCGGGCGAGACCATGCTGCGAGAAGCCGCCTTGGGCTTCGCCGGCGCAGTACAGGCCGTCGATCACCTTGCCATGTAAGTCCACGACTTCGGCGTGGACGTTGGTGCGCAGTCCGGTGAGGGCATCGTGAAGGATGGGCGTCGACCAGGCGGCGAAGAACGGCGGTGTTGCGATCTTGTGGATGGGCTTGGGACGATTGAAGTCCGCGTCCTTGCCGGTATCGACGAAGCCGTTGAAGCGCGTAATCGTCTCCTGCAGCACATTGCCGGGAATGGGATGGTGCTGGTGCGGGTTCTTGATCTTCGTCGCCAACTCGGCAATCGTGTCCGCCTGGAAGAAGTAGCCGGCCGGATCGACGTGCGGGGGTTGCGTGGTCCACTTCTCGCGCTTGGCGCCTTCCGCGTCGAAGATCGCCCAGATCGGGCCGCCGCCATTGAGCTTCTTGGGGTCGCCGTTCCACTGCATCGCAGCTGCGAAAAAGTCGTAGTTGCCGGACAGCTCGTTCCAGAAACGCTTGCCGCGATCGTTGACCATCACGACGTTCTGCCAGTCCTTGACGGTCAGGCCGACCGCGCGGGCGAACTTGAACATCGGGCTCTCGGGCTCGTAGGCCAAGCTCGAATAGCCCCACTGGCAGCCGATGTGGCGAGTCTTGGTGATGGCGGCGGCGGTTTCCGTGGTTTGGTTCGCGGTCGACCAGAGTGCGGCGCCGTGCTCCATGGCGGCGATCTCGCCGGAGGCGTCCTGATTGACCCAGGGCTGGCAGGCTTGCTGATATTCCTCGGTCAGGCGCGGATCGAACATGCGGCGGAAGTCGACGTTGCCGGTGTGGCCGCCAGTCGCGAGGATCAAGCCTTTTCTTGCGCGGATGTTGAACGTCTTGCCCTCGGCTGTGACCGTGATGCCCTGAACACGTCCGCTTCGACCATCCCGGATGATCTTGGTCATGCGGTGTTTCAGCAAGATCTCGGCGCCTTTCTCGCGGGCCTTGAGCGCGAGCTGGCGGACGAGGCCAGAGCCGTTGCGATTACGCTTGGGGGCGATGATCTCGGCAGGATTGTCCCATTCCACCGTTAGAAAGGTTCGCGGAACGGTAGACGACTGCTCGGGGCCGACCAACTTTTCGATCAGCTTGACGCCGTTCGCGACGAGGAAATCATACGTGGGTACGTTTTCGTCTGCGAACACGCGCACGAGATCGCGATCGGAGTAACGGCTGTCGGCGTGATCGTGACGGACCCAGTCGAGGAACACCTGGTCGGCGCTGTCCTTGACGTTGAGCTTCTGCTGCAGGGCGTGGCCACCACCGATGTGCAGCCGGCCGCCGCTGAGGATGCCGCGACCGCCGATATCGTAGTTTGCGTCGATGACGATCACGGATGCGCCGTTGTCACGCGCGGTGATGGCTGCGGGCAATCCCGCGACGCCTGCACCGATGACGATGACATCGGTCGTTCGCGCCCAGCGGGACTGCGCTTCGGCTTCCTGACTGCTGGCGGTGGCAATCGCTGCCGCACCGACGCCGGCTGCGGCGCCACGGGTGAGAAAGCCGCGACGGCTTACCGAGACCTTCACGTCCCGTGCTTTTTCTACTTTTCTCGGATCGCCGGTCTCGTTGTCCTTGGTCATGCGTTTCCCCTGGCTGCGTTGTTCTTGTCTCTTTGCCATGCTTGCGGGGGATGTTGACCTCGTGCGGTTGGATGGTCAAGAGTTCACGCCAAGCCGCACCAGGATGTCGGCGCAATTCTGAAATGCGATTTCAGGATCGGAGGACGAAAGGGATGCCGCAGGCGATACGATGGATCGTAGGGGGCGTCTTGGCGGTGGTGTCGGTTCCCGCAGCGGCACTGGCCCAACATTCCTGTGACGAACTCGGCGACAAAGATTGGCGGACCGTTGCCACGGTGGAGACCGTGGCGTCGAGCGACAGCGCTCCGTTCAAGGCTGGGCAAGCGGGCAATGCAGGGCAGGCAGTCAAGGAAGCGGCCGGGGGGAGCTGGTACGTGGACCGTTCGATCACGGAATTGCCGTTCTGCCACTA
>CAMDMH010000198.1 GCA_945901835.1 Devosia equisanguinis
AAAAAGCGCCCGGCACTGCTCCGAAGAAGGTGGCTCGTAGCCTGACCTCGTTCTTCAAACGAGGGCTGCGCCGAATCCAAACCTGCCTGCAGAACCTCTGCGGGCTGCCAGACCTCTGGTCGGTCTGGAGAAACTGATGGATGGTGAGGCTGACAGCCTCGTGACTCTTGTTCGCGCCTGCAAAATATGTTAAGACTCAAGGAAAGGTCAGCATTCCTGTCCTTGTTGTCGCCGCGTGTGATCCATCCCGACGCTGCGCCGGTATGTCCTGCATCTCGGCGCAGGACGCACTGTCAGGAGTGCGGTGGCTGGTGTTCGTATTTGCCCGATGGGGCTGGGTATCGAGATGGGAATGACGGGGCCGGCAGACATGAGCTTCGACGGGCGCGGCGGCTTCGACCCTGCGACCGGGAGCGTCGTGACGTCGAGCGTCGTTGCACGAACGTGCGGCTGGGCCGTCAAGGCCGCCATCCGAAAACGTGACGCAGGTCGAGCCTGACGTAACCGCCTCGAACTGAGCCGTCTCTGCAACCCGACCGCCACGCATCCCGAATTGCCGACCGCCGATCCCTGAACTGCCGGGCAGCCCGACGGCAGAGGGGGGTGAGGGTGACGAAAAGAATACCCCGAGAGGACGATACAATGACGAGCGCTTTTCGCCGCGGTCTTCCCTATGACTCGCTCCCCGTCGAGGACGAACTCGAGGGCTTGTTCGATCCCCGCCTCGAGCGCGACTCGTGCGGCGTGGGCTTCATCGTCGACTTGAAGGGTGCGAAGTCCCACGCGATCGTCGAGGATGCGCTGTCGATCCTGGAGAACATGGAGCATCGCGGTGCCGTCGGCGCCGATCCGATCGCCGGTGACGGCGCGGGCATTCTGATCCAGATCCCGCACGCCTTCATGGTCCGCGAGTGCGGCAAGGCCGGCGGCGATCGAGAGGGCTTCTCGTTGCCCGAGGTCGGCCACTATGCCGTCGGTCACTTGTTCATGCCGCAGGACGATCGCCTGCGGGCGCACTGTGAGCGCGTGTGGTCGCGTATCCTCCGGGAGGAGGGCTTACTCCTGCTCGGCTGGCGCACGGTTCCTGTCGACAACACCTGCCTGTCGGAACTCGTCAAGGGCACGGAGCCGGTTCATCGTCAGGTGTTCATCGGTCGTCCCGCTTCGATCAAGGACGAGGCGGAATTCGAGCGCCGGCTGTATCTCGCCCGCAAGGTCGTCTCGAACGCGGTCTACGACGCCTACAAGGGCCGCGACATCGGCCACTACACGGTGAGCCTTTCGGCGCGCACGCTGGTCTATAAGGGGATGTTCCTTTCTTATCAGGTCAAGAAGTACTTCAGCGATCTGTCCGATCCATTGCTGGCGTCGGCACTCGCGCTCGTCCACCAGCGTTTTTCGACCAACACCTTCCCGTCCTGGAAGCTCGCACATCCCTATCGGATGGTAGCCCACAACGGCGAGATCAACACGCTGCGCGGAAACGTCAACTGGATGGCGGCGCGGCAGGCCTCGGTGTCGTCGCCGCTGTATGATCGCAACATCGAGAAGCTCTGGCCGATCTCCTACGAGGGCCAGTCCGACACGGCATGTTTCGACAACGCCCTCGAATTCCTGGTGATGGGCGGCTACAGCCTCGCGCACGCCGCGATGATGCTGATCCCCGAGGCGTGGGCCGGCCACGAGACGATGGATCGCAAGCGCAAGGCCTTCTACGAGTACCACGCGTGCATGATGGAGCCGTGGGACGGACCGGCCGCGATGGCGTTCACCGACGGCTTGCAGATCGGCGCGACGCTCGATCGCAACGGCCTGCGGCCCGCACGCTATATCGAAACGATGGACGGCCGCGTCATCATGGCCTCGGAGTCGGGCACGCTCACGATCCCCGAGCCGCAGATCAAGCAGAAGTGGCGCCTGCAGCCCGGCAAGATGCTGCTGATCGATCTGGCCAAGGGCCGTATCGTCTCCGACGACGAGTTGAAGGCCGAGATCGCGTCGAAGTATCCCTACGAGACGTGGCTCAAGCGGACGCAGATTCAGGTCGGTGACCTGCCGCTGGCGAAGAAGCTCACGGCGCGTCGGTCCAACGTGTCGCTGCTCGATCTGCAGCAGGCGTTTGGCTACTCGCAGGAAGGCGTGAAGATGCTGATGTCGCCGATGGCGGCCACGGGGCAGGAGGCCGTGGGCTCCATGGGTACGGACACGCCGGTCTCCGTCCTCTCCTCCAAGTCGAAGCTGCTGCACACGTATTTCAAGCAGAACTTCGCGCAGGTGACGAACCCGCCGATCGATCCGATCCGCGAAGAGTTGGTCATGAGCCTCGTCTCGTTCATCGGTCCGCGCCCGAACCTGCTCGATCTAGAGGGCACTTCCAAGGTGAAGCGGCTCGAGGTCGGCCAGCCCATCCTCACCAACGAAGACCTGGAGCGCATCCGCCAGATCGGCGAGGCGAAGGACAACCATTTCACGTCGATCACGCTCGACATCACCTACGCCGTCGAGCACGGCGCCAAGGGGATGTCCGATGCGCTCGACGTCGTATGCGCGGAGGCCGAGGAGGCCGTGCGTTCGGGCGAGTACAACATCGTCATCCTGTCCGACCGAGCCGTTGGTCCCGACCGCGTGCCGATCCCGTCGCTGCTCGCGACGTCGGCCGTCCATCACCACTTGATCCGCCAGGGGCTGCGCACATCCGTCGGCCTCGTCGTCGAAACCGGCGAGGCGCACGAGGTGCATCAGTTCGCGACGCTCGCGGGCTATGGCGCGGAAGCGATCAATCCCTATCTCGCGTTCGAGACGTTGAACGAGCTCGTCGCAAATCCCATAAAGTTCGGCATCGACGAGAAGCTGACCGCCAAGGAGGCGCAGAAGCGCTACATCAAGTCGGTCGACAAGGGCTTGCTGAAGGTCATGTCCAAGATGGGCATCTCGACCTACCAGTCCTACTGCGGCGCGCAGATTTTCGACGCGATCGGTCTTCGCACGAGCTTCGTGCAGCTCTACTTCACCGGCACGCACAGCCAGGTGGAGGGCATCGGTCTCGCTCAGATCGCACGCGAGACGGTGGAGCGGCATCGCCAGGCTTTCGGCAACGTCCCGACGCTGGCGAACTCGCTCGAGGTTGGCGGCGATTACGCCTATCGTATCCGCGGCGAAGCTCATATGTGGCGGCCGACGGTCGTCGCCGATCTGCAGCATGCAGTTCGCGGCACCGACAATGCCGATGCCAAGGCCGGCAAGATCCCGCAGAAATTCCGCGATTACGCGCGCCAGATCGACGAGCAGTCCGAGCAGACGATGACGCTGCGCGGTCTGTTCCGCATCAAGACCGCCGACGAGATGGATCGCAAGCCCGTAGCGCTCGATGAGGTCGAGGCAGCCGTCGAGATCGTAAGGCGCTTTGCGACAGGCGCGATGAGCTACGGCTCGATCAGCCGCGAGGCGCACACCACGCTCGCCATCGCGATGAACCGCATCGGCGGCAAATCGAACACCGGCGAGGGCGGCGAGGAAGCCGATCGTTTCACGCCGATGGCGAACGGCGACAGCATGCGCTCGGCGATCAAGCAGGTCGCGTCCGGCCGCTTCGGCGTCACGGCGGAGTATCTCGTCAACTCCGACATGATGCAGATCAAGATGGCGCAGGGCGCCAAGCCCGGTGAAGGCGGCCAGCTCCCCGGCCATAAGGTCGACCCGGTGATCGCCGCTGTGCGCCACTCGACGCCGGGTGTCGGCCTCATCTCGCCGCCGCCGCATCACGACATCTACTCGATCGAAGATCTGGCCCAGCTGATCTTCGACTTGAAGAACGTGAACCCGGAGGCGGCCGTCTCGGTGAAGCTCGTCTCGGAGGTCGGGGTCGGCACGGTCGCTGCCGGTGTCGCCAAGGCCCGCGCCGACCACGTGACGATTTCCGGCTTCGAGGGTGGCACGGGCGCGTCGCCGCTCACCTCCATCAAGCACGCCGGTAGCCCCTGGGAGATCGGCCTCGCCGAGACCCATCAGACCCTCGTCGCCAACCGTCTGCGTGGCCGCATCGCCGTGCAGGTCGACGGCGGCGTGCGCACGGGCCGCGACGTCGTGATCGGAGCGCTGCTCGGCGCGGACGAATTCGGTTTCGCTACCGCACCGCTGATCGCGGCCGGCTGCATCATGATGCGCAAGTGCCACCTCAACACCTGCCCGGTCGGTGTGGCGACACAGGACCCCGTGCTGCGCAAGAAATTCCAGGGCAAGCCCGAGTATGTCATCAACTTCTTCTTCTTCGTAGCCGAGCAGGTGCGCGAACTGATGGCCCAGATGGGTTTCCGCACGTTCAACGAGATGATCGGCCAGTCCGACAATCTCGACAAGGACTTGGCTATCCGCCACTGGAAGACCCGCGGTCTCGATTTCCGCAAGCTGTTCTACATGCCGGAGATCGAGGGCGCTGCGATCTGGAATTCCGAGCGCCAGGATCACGGCCTCGACAAGGTGCTCGACAACAAGCTGATCAAGATGGTTGGCAAGGCCGTCGAGGGCGGTAGCCGCTACCAGACCGATCCCAAGAAGCCGATTGCCATCTCGAACCGCGACCGTACCGCCGGCGCCATGCTCTCCGGATCGATCGCCAGGCAGCACGGTCACAAGGGTTTGGCAGAGGATTCGATCTGGCTGACCTTCAAGGGTATCGCCGGGCAGAGCTTCGGCGCCTGGGCGGTTCGCGGCGTCACGCTCGATCTCATCGGCGAAGGCAACGACTACGTCGGCAAGGGACTTTCGGGCGGCAAGCTGATCGTGCGGCCCGACCCGAAGTCCGGCATCGTGCCCGAGAAGAGCATTATCGTCGGCAATACCGTGCTCTACGGTGCAATAACCGGCGAGTGCTACTTCCGCGGCATCGCGGGAGAGCGCTTCGCCGTGCGTAACTCCGGCGCCATCGCGGTCGTCGAAGGCACTGGCGATCACGGCTGCGAGTACATGACCGGCGGCGTGGTCGTCGTGCTCGGACCCACCGGCCGGAACTTCGCGGCGGGCATGTCCGGCGGTATCGCCTACGTGCTCGACGAAGCCGGCGATTTCGAGCGCCGCTGCAACCTCGCCATGATCGACCTTGCGCCGGTCGCTGCCGAAGAGGAGGTCATGAAGCGGCTGCAGGGACAAAGTGGCGATCTCGCCAGCCCCGGCCTCGTCGATGTGATGGGCGATATGAGCCAGCAGGACGCCGAGCGGCTTCACCGCCTCGTGACCCGCCATATGCATTACACGAACTCGGCGAAGGCGAAGGCGATCTTGGCTGATTGGCCGACGTGGCTGCCGAAGTTCAAGAAGGTGATGCCGGTCGAGTACCGCGAGGCGCTGGCGAAACTCGCCGCCGCCCAGTCGGAAGACAAGACCGGACTCGAAGTGCTCGAGATCGGGGTGAGGAAATAGGGAGGGGCCGAGCGGAAGGTTCCGGTGATGGAGCCTTGGCTGGAGCGATCGTAGTGCGATCCAGCCTACGCTCGATAAGGATTTGTGATTGTGAGCCTGTCGATGACCAGCCCGTGGTGCATGTCTTCGGAGTACAGTGTCGTGCAACCCGATAGCAGGGCTGCTGCGACCAGCATGCTGTCGAAGATGTTGAGTTGGTATTTTTCCGCGCAAGCCAAACCCAGCTCATGGACCTCGACGGTTATCGGGACGACGGCACATTTGGCCCGGATGCCGGTAAGGATCTCGTGTACGTCCGGCCATTCCTTCCGCATCTTTCCTCGCGCGACACGCGATACCTCGTTCAGCACTTGCACGCTGACCACGCCGCCTGCGGCCAGCAAGGCTTCTGAGCGGGCAGCCTTGTTCGCGTCTCGGCTCAGTGCGTACACGACGACGTTGGTGTCGAAGAATGCATCAATCGTCATCGCTGCCGCGTTCGTAAAGCTCGTCGCGATTGAATTTGTAATCGGCAGGCAAGCTGCCGCGATGCTTCAGCATCCGCGCGAACCGCTCGTCGGCGGAGGGGCGGCGCTCGACTTCGAGTGCCCCATCAGTGGCGCGTCGAACGACGATGTCGTCGCCCTCCTTCAAGCCCAGCTCCTCCACGATCTTCGCGGGCAACCGGATGGCGAGGCTGTTTCCCCACTTGCATATCTGCATGACGATCTCCGTGGATATACACGCAACAAATGTATATCATCGACATCGATCCAAGTCCACGAACTCCAAACACGCCAGGACTGAAACCAATGGGCAAGATCACCGGCTTCATGGAACTCGACCGCGCCGACCGGAAGTACAAGCCGGCCGAGGAGCGGACGAAGCACTGGAACGAATTCGTCGTGCCGTTGGGCGATGAAGGCACCAAGGCGCAGGCGAG
>CAMDMH010000199.1 GCA_945901835.1 Devosia equisanguinis
TCGATTATTCAGCCGGCCTGTTCGACGACAAAGCGTTCCAGTCTTCCCGCCGCGTCATCGACGTCTCCGGCGACGGCGCCAACAACTCCGGTGCACCCCTGACGCCGATCCGTGACCGCATCATCGAGAGTGGCATCGTCATCAACGGACTACCGATCATCCTGCGTCCGACGATGGGTTATTCGTCGTGGGACCTGCCGAACCTCGATCAGTACTATGCGAATTGCGTGGTCGGTGGACCAGGGTCTTTCATGATACCGATTACCAAGCCGGAGGAGTTCTCGACAGCTACGCGCCAGAAACTGCTGCTCGAGATCTCGGGCGTCACGCCCGGGCTTGGGGGCGAGCCGGGCATCTTGCGCACGCAGCTTGGGCCACCGCCGGCCGGGTCGCCGATACCCGGCTCGCCGCAAACCGGTCCTGGCGGCTACGATTGCGTACTTCTCGAACGGGGAATGCGCCGGTGGTGATGTCCAGCGGGATGACGCGCAGAATTCAGGAGTTTGCGATGCAGGTTATCGATCACAACACCCAGTCGAAGGAGGATTGGCGACCCGGGGTGACCACGCAGATGCGCGTATCCTCGCTGACGGGCTCCATGCAGCTGTGCATATTCGACCAGTGGTGCACGCCGGGGCTGGGGGCGCCAACGCATCTCCACGCGGTCGAAGAGGTATTGGCCGTCATCTCGGGCCGCGCCGAGATCTGGCTCGGCGACGAGACGAGCATCGTTGTCGCCGGACAGTCCGTGCTGATCCCAGCGGGAAAGAAGCATGGTTTCCGCAACATCGAGACCGAGGGTGTTTTGCACGTCGTAGCGACGCTCGCTGCACCGATCTTCGAGGCGAGCTACGAGGACCGCGCCGAGCTGTCCCGCCGCTACGTGCCGTAGGCGCCAGTGTAGGCCCGAGCAGGGGCGTGCGCTACTCCCGTCGGTCCATAGCGTCGTCGATCTCGCGGTGCCGCGGCGCGATCACGCCCCACGCGATCAGCGTCGCCAGTGCCGCGAAAGCGAACGTGGAGCGTATGCCGATGTACTCGGCGATCAATCCGATGGCGAGCGCGCCCACGGCCGGCAACCCGCGATAGATGATGGCGTAGATCATCATCACACGGCCGCGCATGCGGTCCGCGACCGCAAGCTGCGTCTGCGCCTGGATGCCGACGCCCATCAGCGTCAGCGCGAACCCCCACGCCACCGCGAACGCCATTGCAAACCCGATCTTCGGCGTTGCTACGAACCCGAACGTCGTCAGCGCCAGTGCGCAGGTCGAAGCGATCGAAGCCGTCGCAAGCCCGCGCACATGCCCGCGTGTCGCCAGGAATATGGCCGCACCCAGCGATCCCACGCCCATGCTCGAGGTGAGCCACGCGAGCCCCGCCGGTCCCGCATCGAAGACGCCGCCCGCAAAGCCCGGCAGCAGTTCCTGGAGCGGCCGCGCGAACAGCGAGGCGACCGCCAGCATCGCGAACAGAGGCCATATCCCCTGGTGCCGCCGCGCATACGACATCCCCTCGGCGATCGATTTGAGAATGCCGACGTCGGCGGTCTTGTCGCCCGGGGGCACCACGAGATCCATCCGCGCGACCTGCACATAGAACACGACGCATCCCACGATATGCACCACGAACGCGGCGACCACGCCCATCGATGATATCGCCGCCGCCGCCATGACCGGGCCGATGAATCGCGAGCCGTGAAAGAGCGTCGAGTCGAGCGTGATCGCGCTGGGGTAGTCGCTGCGCGGCACGGTCGCCGGTACGATCATCTGTCGCGCCGCCGTATAGCTCGGATGAATGAGACCCGACGCAAGAGACAACAGCAACAGCACCTCGATCGTCATCGCGCCGGCCACCGTCACCGTCGTCAGCGCGACTGCCTGCGCGATCATCGCGATCTGCGACCAGCGCAATTGCCGCAAGGGATCGGAGCGGTCGGCAGCCGCCCCCGCGAACGGACCGAGCACCACCAGAGGAATGAGATCTGCGGCCGCGATCGCGCCAACCCAGGCATGGCTGTGCGACAGCTCCCAGGCGAGCCAACCCACGCCCACGCGCTGCATCCAACTTGTCACGTAGTAGCAGCCGAGCCCCGACATGAAGAGCCGGTAGTTCGGGAAGCGCCAGACGCGCACGGCCGGGCTCTCGCGAATTGCCGTCGCGCTGTCGGCGAGAAAGGTCATGCGGGATCACGAGATGAAAGGTGCTGCGCCGACGGATGCCGGACGCGGAGGTTCCACCCTTCGAGACGACGGATCAAGGCGTCAATTGCCGGAACTTTCCTTATGGTTTCCCGTAGGCCCACGTGCCCGTGTCGCCCCGGCGCCACTAAGGCTTTCCCGTCAGCGCTGCGAAGTTCGCGCCGAGAGCTGCCTCGGCCTGCGGGCCGGGAAGCGAGCGCCGCACGAAGTCCACGGGATCGGGCAACACCAGCAGGAAGGGCGCATCGGTGCCGAACAGCAGCCGTTCCGGCGGAATGACCGTCGCCGCGAACGAAATGTAGCCTTCCTCGAAACCGGCCGTATCGTACCAGAGACGGTCGAGATACTCAGCCACGCTGCGCTTCAAATTCTTCTGGATCGACGGGTTCTTGTCGACCTCGCACTGCATCCGGCCACGCAGCGCCAGGCTGTACCCGCCGGTATGCGCGCAGACGAGCTTCAATCCGGGATGGCGCTCGAGGAAGCCGCTGCACACCATCCGGAAGATGTTGATCGACGTGTCGAACAGATAGCCGGCGATGGTGGTGAGTTCGAATTCCGCCGTGCGGTCCTTGCCGGCGGGATCGGCGGGATGGATGAACAGCGGCACGTCCAGCGCGCGTGCGGCCTCGAAGATCGGCTCGAACTGCGGCGCGTCGAGATAGGCGCCGCGCACGTTGGTGGCGAGATGCCCGCCGACGAAGCCATGCTCCTTCACGCAGCGCGTCAACTCCCGCGCCGCCGCTTTCGCATCCTGCATCGGCAGGAAGGCCCACGCCGCGAAGCGATTCGGGTTCGTTGCGACGAGGCGCGCGAAGCCGTCGTTGCAGGTCTGTGCCGCATCGATCGCGAGGCCGGGCTCGGAGAAGTAGTTGATCAGCGGCGTCGCCAGCGACACGACCGTGCGGTCGATCCCGAGCCGGTCCATCCGCGCGATCTGGCGTGCCGGCTCGAAGAACGTGTCGTTGAGCGCGAACGTCGTGCCGCGTACCTCCACGTCGATCATCTCGCCCCGCCGCGCGACCTCGCGCACCGCGAACGTCGCATTCCCCTGCACGAGCTTGTAGTAGTCCTCGGGCACGAAGTGGCAGTGCATGTCAGTGATCATGAGGCGCGAAACTCCAACGCGAAGGGCCGACGATCCCAGAATGTTAGCCCGCCGGCGAAGCGTTGCCCATGGTGGTCGGGTTCAGACAGGTACGCGCTGAATTCGCTGCGTCCCCGGACGAACGATCCGACCGACAGGTCGGAACGTGAAGAGCCGGGGTCTTTACACATCTCAGAAGGGTAAAGGTCCCGGATAGCCTCGCTACACTCGGCTTCCGGGAACGCAGCGGTTGAAATCAGCGTTTGAAATCAGCGCTTGCGGATATTAGCCCGTCACGCTCAACTGCTCCGCCATCCAATCGGCCGTCTGCAGCCGCCACTTGTAGCCGCGGTTGTTGGCGACGTGGTTGCCGTCCTCGATCAGCGAGAACACCACGGGGCCGCGCACTTCCTTCGACAGCCGCTCCGCATCCTGCCACGGCACCACGCGGTCCTGCTTGCCCGCGACGATGTAGATCGGGCACGTGATCTTCTCGGCCACACCCTCCATCGACAATGTCAGCGCATTCTTGCGGCCTTCATCCTGTGTCTTGGCGTGGCTGCGCACGCGGATCGCCTCGCGCGTGAGGTCAGGGATCGTGTCCCAGTTCTTGCCCATATTGTAGGGGCCCGATAGCGCGATGCACGCCTTCACGCGCTTCTCGAACGCGGCCGAGCGCGGCGCGTAATAGCCGCCCATCGAAACGCCCCACAGGCCGATCCGCTTCGTGTCGACGTCGCTGCGCGTCTCGATGTAGTCGCACACGGCCTTCACGGCCGTCTCGTAGTTGCCGCGGATCGGGAAGTCGTACTCCGCCTCACCCTGGCCCGGACCATCGAACACCAGGATCGCGATGCCGCGCGCGAGAAACGGCATTTCATAAGCGTCAGTCTCTTCCTTCGCGCTGTCGAGACCGCATGCCATGATCATGACCGGCGGGTTCTTGACGCCTGCGGGCTTCCGCAGAATGCCGTAGAGTTGCTTGCCCTCGAACGGGATCGCGACGCGCTCGCCCGGCGGCGTCAGATGCGGCAGCGCGAGGGTGCGGCACTCCACGGCCTTCATGTGCGCCGCCTTCATCTGCGGGATATCCTGCACGAACAGGAACTTTCCGAAGTGATAGTAGACGCCCGCGCGCTGCAGGTGCTCGCCCGCCGTGAGGAACTTCTTGTCGGCGAGCGCCGCTCGCCCCAGCGCCTCGTGCACGGCCGCCTTGTCCGACCACGCCCGGCACCAGTCGTCGTACTTCTGTACGGATGCCACCACTTCCTCGAAGTCCGTCAGCACGACGCCGTTGGCGCCGAACCGCGCCGCCCAATGCGACAGCGCTGACTTGACGAGTGCATCCTGGGTCATATGGGGCTCTCTTCTGGCAGGGTGTGCGGGCCGACCGAGCCCGGAACTGATCGCCTGCAATAAACACTGCATGTCGGAAGTTGCAAGTTCGAGGCAGGCAGCAATCGCGGCTCAGGGGCGGCGAGAACCTTGTTGCGGCCAAAGTCTCGACCCTATTGTACGGCATTCGAGCCTTACGAAGTTTCGAGAGGGGACTGTTTATGACAGACAGCGGAGCATCGGATCACCGCCAAATTGACACGGGTGCTGTGCCCGGAGAAGCCGTCGACATTCGTCGCCGGATCGATCTGAAGCTGGTCTGCGGCAACATCGTCGGTGTTTCGGCCCCCGCATATGTTCTCGGCATCTTCGACAACGTGAACCCGACGGGGGCGGCCCGTTCGGTCTACCGGCTGCTCGGCGGGGCTCTGTCTGCACTCGTCCAGGACCGTATGATCGGAAGCCGGCTCGGCGAGATATCGCTGTTGCCGACCCCGCGTCGGGCGTTGCGGGCCGATCTCATCGGGTTCGCCGGATTGGGGCCGATCTCCCTTTTCAAGCCCAAGGTGCTCGAGACTGTCGCGGAGAACCTCGCCCGCGTCTTCATCACGACCCAGATCCATTCGTTCGCTTCTGTCGTCATCGGATCGAACGCCGGTGCATCGATCGCCGAGTGCTTCGGTGCGTTCATGAATGGTTTTCTGCGTGGCCTGGATCAGCGCGATACCGATCATGATTTTCGGACGATCTACATCTGCGAGCAGGACGAGGCGCGCTATACGCAACTCCTCGCCGTTGCCCGCACCTATTGTCCGCCGCGCGACCTCGGCGAGTTCCACCTCGTGCGCCGGGAGATCGATCTCGGCGTTTTCGCAGGTCCTGAAGTCGTGGCGAAGGCGGGCGAAGGCCTGGAGTTGGCGTACCTCACGGTTCATCAGCAGCCCGTATCGGGGCCCAATCGCCGGTACAGCTTCGGTGTGCTGACGGGCGGCCAGGGGGCGGCGATCACAAAGGACGAGCAGAGCGTCGAGTTCATGGGCAAGAAGGCGCTCGACCGAAAACTGGACAAAGCGCGCCAAGCCGACCATGCCTTCGGCCAGGCCGTATCCGAATTCTATCTCCCGGAAGCGACGCGAGCCGCGGTGCACGGCAGCCTGAAGAAATCGATTTCGGCCTATCTGGTGGTGGCGCACGACCGTGAAAGTGCCGACATCCCCTGGGAGGCAATGCCACTGGCGGATGGCTATTACCCCGCGATAGAGGCCGGCATCAGCCGCAAGCTCACCACGGACGCGCGCATCGCGACGCGCTCGCATCTGCCGAGCAACGCCAGGCTCAAGATGCTGTTGATCCGGAATCCCACGCAGAATCTCGCCGGTGCCGAAGTCGAGTGCGACGAGATCGTGAAGATGTTCAAGGACCGCGAGATCGAGCCCAAAGTCCTGAGGCACATCGAGGCGACCGTCTCCACCATCGTCGAAGAACTCGGCACCAACCGCTACGACATCCTCCACTACGCCGGCCATGCCATCTTCGACCCACGTTACCAGGGCAACAGTGGACTTGATTACCCCGTCATCACCTCTATGCCGCCACATCCGCTTGTTACGCGGTCTTCCGACGCCGGACGGGAGGCCGACATGCCACGCAACAAGGTGCAGTTCCAGAAGGGGCTGAGCTTCATCGAATTCTGTCAGCGTTACGGAACC
>CAMDMH010000200.1 GCA_945901835.1 Devosia equisanguinis
CCTGTGATCGATGCGGAATGGGAGCAGGTCGACGATCCCAAGCCCCCGAACAAACCGGTCGCCGACGACCGCAACCGTCGCTGAGCGCCGTTCGCCGTCACTGCCGCCGCATTGCCCCTGGCCCGTCAATCGTGATAGCCACCCGCCAGCTTCAAGACATCAACCATAGGAATCGGGGCGCACGAATGGCCGACAATCCAGAAGGCAATGGACAGGATCCGCAGCTGCAGGTGCAGGCCCGCGTCGTCGCCCAGTACATCAAGGACTTTTCCTTCGAGAACCCGAGCATCGAGCGCCTTCTGCAAGGTCCCGGCGACGACCCGAACCTGAAGGTCGAAGTCAACGTCAATGCCCGGCCGATGGCCGATAAGCTGTTCGAGAGTTCGATCCACTTTACCGCCAAGGCCGAGAGCAAAGTCGGCGTCATCTACGAGGTCGAGTGCATCTATTCTGGCCTGTTCCACATCGAGAACATGCCGCCCCCGTCGCTTGAGCCGTTCCTGCTGATCAACTGCCCGACGCTGATCTTCCCCTTCCTGCGGCGCCTTCTGGCCGACGTGACGCGCGAGGGCGGCTTCCCCCCGCTGCTACTCGATCCGATCGACTTCGCCCAGCTCTACATTCAGCGCCAGCAGCAGATGGCCCCGGGCAACGACAATCCCAAGATCGTCTGACCGAATAATCTCTTCATTGAGGCGGGCCGGCACGCGTTGCTGCCCGCCCTTCTTTTTCGGCCGACGGATGCCGCGACCGCTGCCGATCGAGGTCTACGCCTTGGCTTCGCCCTCGCGCCCCCGGAAGCCAATCGCCAGCATGTAGAGTTCCGTGGACTCCTTCCTGCTTGCCGGCGGCTTCACATGCCGCACGACCTCGAAGTCGCGCTTGAGATCGGCCAGCAACTCCTTCTCGGTCCCCCCCTGGAACATCTTGCACAGGAACGCGCCGCCCGGCGCCAGAACTTCGCGCGCGAATTGCGCGGCAGTCTCGGCAAGACCCATGATGCGCAGATGATCCGTGCCGGTATGCCCGGTCGTCGGAGCCGCCATATCCGACAGCACCACGTCCGCACCGCCATCGCGCAGGAGCGACTTGAGCTTGTCGGGCGCGCTGTCCTCGAGAAAATCGAGCATCAGGATCGTCGCCCCCGCGATGCTCCCCATCTCGAGATAGTCGATGCCGATGACCTGCCCACGCCCCTCGATGGCCTTGACGCGATCGACCGCGACCTGCGTCCAGCCGCCGGGGGCTGCCCCCAGATCGATGACCCGGTGCCCGGGCTTCAGCAACTTGTAGCGGTCGTCGATCTCCGTCAGCTTGAAGGCTGCACGCGAGCGCATGCCGTCCCGCCTTGCTGCGGCGACATAAGGGTCGTTGAGCTGCCGTTCCAGCCAGCGCTGTTGCGATGGCGTGCGTTGGCGGCCGGTCTTCAGCTTGACGCGCATATTGCGCTCGCCGCCCCGCAAATTCGGAGAGCCGCCTTTGCTGCCTTTGCCTCCTGATGGGGACTTTGCCATCCTGGGTCTGCCTTCGCTTCTTCAATTGCGCCGGCCGATGGTGCGGTCTTGGTAGTGACCGTCCGCGGCCATGAGAGTTGCAAGTATTCCTTCGCGCAAGCCCCTGTCGGCCACACGCAGGCGTCGCGCCGGCCACATGCGCAACAGCGCCTCGAGGATCGCACAGCCCGCCAGCACGAGATCGGCGCGTTCCCGCCCGATGCAAGGTTCCGCGGCCCGTTGCTCGAATGTCCGGTTGAGCAGGCCCTGCGTCACCGCCCGCACGTCGGGGGTCGCGAGCCAGCATCCGTCGACGCGGTTGCGATCATAGCGCGGCAACCCGAGCAAAATGCCGGCGATCGTCGTCACGGTGCCGGACGTACCCAGCAGATGCACACGCCCGCTCGCGATATGTTCGGACATCCGGTGCTCTGCCTCGAACGGTTCGATCAACCGCGTGACCGATGCGACCATCGCCTCGAAACTCTCGGGAGTGACGTTGCGGCCGTCGAACTTCTCCGCCATCGACACGACGCCGACCGGCAGCGACGTCCAAGCGGAAATGCACGTATGCGCATCCATGCGATCCGCGAGTGAGCGCCGCCAGTAGCCCTGCCGCCGGGCGAGATCGAGCCAGATCAACTCGGAAGATCCACCGCCGATGTCGAATACCATGGCATGATCGCATTCCAGGTCGATCAGCGATGCACATCCGCAGACGGCGAGCTTCGCCTCGTCCTCACGCGACAGGATCTCGATATCGAGCCCTAGCTCCTCGCGCACGCGATCGATGAACGCCGGCCCATTGCTCGCAATCCGGCATGCTTCAGTCGCGACGAGCTTGGCGCTGGAAACGCGCTGCCGGTTGATCTTCGTGCTGCACACGCGCAGCGCGTCCAGCGCACGCCCCATCGCAGCCTCGGAAAGAACCCCTGTCGCGGTGACGCCCTCGCCCAGCCGGACGATGCGCGAAAAAGCATCGATCACCTGGAAGCCGCGCCGCGTCGGCCGCGCGATCAGCAGCCGGCAATTGTTGGTGCCGAGATCCAGCGCCGCATACACGGAAGGATCGCCAGCTCGTGGCGAGCCCGCACTCGAACCTGAAAGTGGCCGCCCACGGCTGCCCGCACCGCTGTCATCCGATCCTTCGGATTGGACATCGGATGCTACGGGCCCGGGACGGCGATCGTCGTCACGCCCCTGCAAAGTATGTCTCCGGCGCCTGGCAATCTGCAGCTAGCGCGTTGGTTGTCTTGGACACACTCTATCAGGTCGCCTCACAGGGTAAAGCTCTGCTTTTGTATCGGGAGCTTCGGACCGGTCGTCAACGGACTGCCGCCGCCAGATAGTTGACGTCGATATCCGACGACAGAGACCAGCTGTCCCGCAGCGGGTTGTAGACCATCCCCTTCGCCTGCCCCATCCGCATGCCCGCCGCCGCAACGTGCCGCTCCAGTTCCGCCGGCGTGATGAAGCGATCCCACTGGTGCGTACCGACGGGCAACCACCTCAGGACGTATTCCGCCCCCACGATCGCCAGCGCGAACGACTTCAGCGTCCGGTTGATCGTGGACAGCACTATGACCCCGTCGGGCTTCACGGCCGCTGCACAACTCTTGAGAAATGCCGCCACGTCAGGAACGTGCTCGACCACTTCCAGGCACACGACCGCATCGAATTTCTCGCCTGCCGCGACGAGGTCTTCGATCGTGGCTGCCCGATAGTCGATATCGAGGCCCTGCGGCTCCGCGTGCGCGATCGCCGCTTTGATGTTGGCTTCCTTCGGCTCGATCCCCGTGACCTTGGCCCCCATCCGCGCAAGCGGCTCCGAGATCAGCCCGCCACCACAACCGATATCGAGAACGCTCAGGCCGGCCAGCGGCTTGATCCCGCGCCCATCGAGCTTGAAGTGCTCCTTCAGCCGGTCGCGCACGAATTCTAGTCGCACCGGCCCGATCTGATGCAGCGGCCGGAATTTACCCTTCGGGTCCCACCAATCGGCCGCGAGCGCCGCAAAGCGCTTCAACTCCGCTTCGTCGAGCGTCGGCCGTGTTCCACCATTCGAGGAACCGGTCCCCGAACCCGAGGAAACAGCATCGAAGCCGGGCTTCTTTGAAGTCGTGTCGCTTGTGACCATGCACCAAGAGATCGGCAGACGATGCGCCGATGTCAATGCGGCGCGGGTGCAATGCCGCCCGCCCCGCCCGCAACCCAGGTTTCACACGACCAGATTGAACACGGTCGTGGTCTCCATGTCGTCGCCGGTCCACGACTTAATCTTCGCCTCGATGTTTCCGACGTAGGTCGGCACCCCGTCCTTCAGCACCATCGGCCGGTCGTGCCCCGGCAGCACGATCGTCCCCGGCTTACGGCGCCAGTGGCCCCAGATCATCTCGACTGTCGCCGCGCTGATCTTCTTGTCGTAACTGGCGTCGGTGTCGCGCGAGACGAGTTCCGCCCGGTTCTTCGCGCTGTCGCCGGTGAAGATCAGGTCGTGCTCCGTCCCTTCCAGCACGAACACGAGGCAGCCCGGCGTGTGCCCCGGCGCAAGATGAGCCGTGAGCCCCGGCCACACGGCTTCGCCGTCCGCGACCTTGCGGCATGTCGGCCAAGTGTCGAGCTTTTCGACATAGAACTCCGGTACGGCATTCTCGCCCCACGGAAGCTTGCGCGCCCAGTCCATCTCGGCAGCGCCGATCACGATGCGGGCATCCTTGAACATCACCCAGTTGACCGAGTGGTCGTGATGGCAATGCGTGAGCACCAGATCCGTCACGTCCGACGGCTTCAGCCCGCGCTTGGCGAGCCGCTCTCTAATCAGGGGGCGATAGCCGAACGGCCCCGTATCGATCAGCGCCACGCGCCCCTTGCCGCGAATCAGCGCCAGCGTGCTCCAGCCGAGCCCCCCGTGGCAGATCGACTTGCCCGGATACCCCTGCACCACGATGTCGATGTCGTATTCGCCGATGCGCATTTCAAATCCTTTATCTGTCGTCATCCCGGACGACGAGCCGCGCTACAGCGGCGAGGAAGATCCGGGATCCAGCACGAGAAGTGCCGAAGGCACGAAATCATAGCCTGGAGTTCGATACAAACCTGAGTTCAAGCGATCACTCCGCCGCATCCTTCGCGGCCGCAACCGGTATCGACTTGGTGTCCTGCTCCACCGTCGCCGCCCCCGGCCACTCCAGATGCGAGATGTCGAACACGACGTTGTCGGGTCCGCGGAACTTGATCTCCCAGTGCGCCGTCTTCGGCATGTCCTCAGGACGCGTGATGTTCGGCGCGCCATGCGCCTCGATGTGTTTCGTCCACGCCTCCGGATCATCCACAACGAAGCCGATATGATGCAACCCCTGGTAGTCGAGGCCGACGCCGGTCTGATCCTTGCCGAACTTCAGGATCGCGAGTGAAATGTGCCCGTCCGTCAGCACCACCGTCGACGGCCGCGGCGCATCTTCCACCACGCCTGGCGGCAAATTGAACCGCGCGACCTCGGTCAGACCCATCGCCTGCTTGTAGAACTCCGCTGTCTTGGTCGGATTGTCGCTCGAAATGGCGATGTGCCGGATCTGGGCCATGGCGTTTTCCTCCAGGAAGAAGTCGATCCACGGCAGTGTCTCAGTCCGGTCACGACGCGTCAAACGCGCCGCTCCAACGCTGATTATCGCGATGCCGCTTCCCAGGTCACGACCCGTTAGGCAAGTTTTGCGACGGGCGCATCGAAGGGGCGTGCGTGGATTCGGCTGCGGGTCAGATCAAATGCACAGATCAAGCTGCTTCGTCAGGTGCGGTCAGGTCCGGTCGGGTGCGTTCGATCGTCATCAGAAGGCGGAATCACGTTAGCCAGTGCCATGCCAGCTGCCGCCCCTTGCCCCGCCCCTCTCCCCGTGAAGCAGGGGAGAAGAAGGGCGCGCTCTCGTCGTGTTTCTTGCGGCTGAGCAGCAACTGCCTCGGCTTCGATCGAAGCACTGTCGATTGCGGACGCCCCTGTTGTAGAGGGGCGATTTGCGCGCGGCGCGAACTGGGATAGCGTGACGGGCTCATCCTCCGCATCGATCCTCCGCATCCTTCCAGTGGAATTCCATTTCATGAACGATCACGCTCGTCCGCCGCGCCTGCACTATGCCTGGATCGTGGCGGCAGTGACGTTCACGACGATACTCGTGGTGGCGGGGGTCCGCGCGAGCCCGGGTATCCTGGTGGTGCCGCTCGAGAGCGAGTTCGGGTGGTCGCGCTCGACGATATCGCTCGCGATCGGCATCTCGATCCTGCTGCACGGGGCGATCGGGCCATTCTCGGCATCGCTGATGAACCGCTACGGCGTCAGCCGGATGATGCTCTACGCGCTGCTGCTGATCGCGACGGGCGTGTCGCTGACGCCGTTCATGACGCAATCCTGGCAACTGGTGCTGCTGTGGGGCTGCATGGTCGGGGCCGGTGCGGGCGCGATCGCCAATGTGCTGGCCGTCACGATCGCGGCGCGCTGGTTCACGGCGCATCGCGGGCTGGTGACGGGATTGATGCTATCGGGCACGGCGACGGGACAACTGCTTTTTCTACCGCTGCTGGCGGTGATCTCGGCTTCCTACGGCTGGCGGATGGTATCGATCACGGTGGCGATTGCGGCGTTCGTGCTGCTGCCGCTCGTCTATTTTCTGATGCGTGACCGGCCAGAAGATGTCGGGCTGTTGCCGCTCGGCGACACGGAGCCACAACCGCGCGAGCCGGTGAAAGCCCAAGGCAACGCATTCAGCGAGGCACTGGGCAATCTCGCCGAGGGGCTTCGGTCGCGTGACTACCGGCTGCTGGCGATCAGCGTCTTC
>CAMDMH010000201.1 GCA_945901835.1 Devosia equisanguinis
CATACGTGTTCATGCAGCTTGCGCCTGCATCGCTTTCCGACACGGTGACGATCCCGTTCTTCAAGAGCGTGCTGATCGATCTCGGGCCGTTCTTCATCCTGTTCGGCATCGTCGTGATCGCCGGCTCTGGCAATGCGGTCAATCTCACCGATGGCCTCGACGGGCTTGCGATCGTGCCCGTAATGATCGTGGCGGCGACGTTCGGCATTTTCGCCTACGTGGTCGGTCGCGTGGACTTCACGCGCTATCTGCAGCTCAACTATGTGCCGGGTACGGGCGAACTCACCATCATCTTCGGCGCGCTGATCGGCGCGGGGCTCGGGTTCCTGTGGTTCAATGCGCCGCCTGCGATGATCTTCATGGGCGACACCGGCTCGCTGGCGCTCGGCGGCGCGCTGGGCGCGGTCGCGATCGCGACGAAGCAGGAGGTGCAGTTGGCGATCGCCGGTGGGCTGTTCGTGCTCGAGGCGATGTCGGTGATCATCCAGGTCGTGTCGTTCAAGCTGACGGGCAAGCGTGTTTTCCGAATGGCGCCGCTGCATCATCACTTCGAGCAGAAGGGATGGCAGGAAGCGACTGTCGTCGTGCGTTTCTGGATCATCTCGGTCGTTCTGTCGCTCGTGGCGCTGACGACGCTGAAGTTGAGGTAACGGTGGTGTCCGACCCTCCGGGTCTGAGACCGCAAAGGAGGCCTGGTGTCCAAGCCCATGGTGCTGGTTGCGGCGGCGGCGTTGACGGATGTCGACCGGCGCGTGCTGATCGCGCAGCGGCCGCCGGGGAAGTCGATGGCGGGGCTGTGGGAGTTTCCGGGCGGCAAGGTCGAGGTGGGCGAGACGTGCGAGCAGGCGCTCGTGCGGGAGTTGCGCGAGGAGCTGGATATCGAGGTCTGTCTCGAATGCCTCGCGCCGTTCACGTTCGCGAGCCACGCCTACGAGAAGTTCCACCTGCTGATGCCGCTGTTTTTGTGCGCGAAGTGGGAAGGCGAAGTTTCCCCGCGCGAAGGACAGACGATCAAGTGGGTGCGGGCGAGCGCGTTGCGCGACTATCCGATGCCGCCCGCGGATCTGCCGCTGATCCCGTATCTGCGGGATCTGCTGGGATGAGAGGTGCATTGTAAGTCGGGTGAAGCAGAGTGCGACCCGACATTTTCGGAATGCATGATTGCTGTCGAGGCGATGGCAGATGGCCCTTGACCCGACCTACAGCGAAAGACATCGGGATCAGCGAAGTCGCGCTAGGTAGTGGGCGCGTTCAAGGTGCACGAGGCTGACGCGCCATTCGACCGGGCGATCATCGATCGCGTAGGCGATGCGGTCGATCGCCAGCAGCGGCGTGCCTTCCGGGATCCGTAGATCCTTTGCGGTGCGTTTGTCTGCGGCGACGGGTGTGAGGTGCTCGTCGGCGCGAGCGACGAGAACGCCGTATTCGCGCTGGAAGGCATCGTAAAGGGTGTTCGGGATTTCGGGTTTCTCGGCGAGGCCGGGAAAGCGCGCGCGGGGCAGGACGATGCTCTCGGCCACGAACGGGCGGCCATCGCGGACGCGGAGGCGGTGGATGCGGATCACGTACGCGCCCTTGACGAGACCGAGGCGCTTTCTCTCGGCGGCATCGGCCTCGCCGACCTTGGCTTTCGTGGCGATGCTCTCTGGGTGGATGCGCGCGCCGTCGTTCTCGTAGATGTGGAAGAAGCGGAACAGCACGTCGTCCGGCGTGTGCTCGACGACGAAAGTCCCCTTGCCCTGGCGGCGGACGACGAGGCTTTCGCGGGCGAGGCCGTCGAGAACCTTGCGCACGGTGCCCTGACTGACGCCGAGTTCGCGGCCGATCTCCATCTCGCTCGGGATCATCTGCCCTGGACGCCACACGCCCGAGCGGATTCGTTCCCACAGGACGGCGCGGACGCGAGCATAGAGTGGCAAGCCCTCGGCATGGCCTTTGTCGATGGCTGTCGGTCTGTTACTTTTCGGGATTGCCAAGCAGTGTGCCCTTTTATAGTCTTATAGAAGACTACATGATCTCGCGAGGGTAGTCAGCAGTTTCGTGCGATGTGCGCGGCGACCGGACGACTGGGAAAGTGCGCGCAGGACAATTCAGCAGTGGGAGGCACAGGTGGCAGCACCGCAATTTCTGGTTCACAGTCCCAAGGACAACGTGGGCGTGATCGTGATCGAAGGGCTCATGGCGGGCACAGACATGCTCGGGGTTATCACCGAGACCGACACGACGACGAAAGCGAAGTCCAATCATGACATTCCGATCGGTCACAAGGTGGCGCTCGTCGATCTCAAGAAGGGCGACACCGTCATCAAGTATGGCGAGGACGTCGGCCGTATCGTCGCGGACGTGAAGAAGGGCGATCACGTCCATACCCACAACATGAGGACCAAGCGCTGGTGAGGCGGTTCCTGACCCTCGGGGGGCTGAAACCATGTGCCCGGTGCAGTCGGCATCGGCGTTGATAATCGTACCGCTCCGGTGTCAGATCCGGAGGGTCTGACACTACGGATGAGAACATGCCAGCCAAGAAAACTGCATCGAAGTCGAAGTCCAACCTCAGCTCCAACCTCAGTTTTTGGGGCTGGCGGCGTGAGAACGGCCGCGTCGGCGTGCGCAATCACGTGCTGATCCTGCCGCTCGATGATCTCTCCAACTCGTGCTGCGAGGCCGTCGCGCATACCATCAAGGGTACGCTCGCGATCCCGCACGCCTACGGGCGCCTTCAGTTCGGCGCGGACCTCGATCTGTTCTTCCGCACACTGATCGGTACGGGTGCGAACCCGAACATCGCGGCAGTCGTCGTGATCGGCATCGAGGATCAGTGGACCAAGATCGTTACCGACGGCATCGCCAAGACGGGCAAGCCCGTCGTCGGTTTCGGCATCGAGGGCCACGGCGATATCGCAACGATCGCCAAAGCGTCCTATGAGGCCAAGAAGTTGGTGCAGTGGGCATCGGAATTGAAGCGCGAGGAATGCCCGATCTCCGACTTGTGGGTCTCCACGAAGTGCGGCGAGAGCGATACCACAACGGGGCTTTCCTCGTGCCCGACCGTCGGCAACATGTACGACAAGCTGATCCCGCAGGGCATCACCGGTGTGTTCGGCGAAACGTCGGAAATCACTGGTGCCGAGCACATCGCCAAGGAGCGCGCGATCGACAAAGCGATCGGCGAGAAGTGGTACAAGATGTGGAAGGCGTATCAGGATGACGTGATCGAGGCGCACAAGACCAACGATCTCTCCGACAGCCAGCCGACCAAGGGCAACATCGCGGGCGGTCTCACCACGATCGAGGAGAAGGCGCTCGGCAATCTGGAGAAGATCGGCCGCGAGTGCCGCTATCTCGACGCGCTCGGGCCGGCAGAGGAGCCGACCAAAGGGGCGGGGTTGTACTTCATGGATTCGTCATCGGCAGCGGCCGAATGCGTGACGCTGATGGCGGCGGGCGGCTGGGTGGTGCACACGTTCCCGACTGGCCAGGGCAATGTGATCGGCAACCCGATCGTGCCTGTCATCAAGATCTCGGGCAATCCGCGCACGATCCGCACGATGGGCGAGCACATCGATGTCGACGTATCAGGCGTTCTGCGCCGCGAGCAGACGCTCGATACGGCCGGTGACGCGCTGATCGACATGATCATCCGCACGGCCAACGGGCGGCTCACGGCAGCCGAAGCGCTCGGTCATCGCGAGTTCTCGCTGACGAAGCTCTATCGGAGTGCTTGATCGAAACCTGTGCATGGGGTCAGACCCGCAGGGTCTGACCCCGACCAAGCCAACCGCTTTCAACTTCGGGAGCACGCAATGCCGACGTTCGATCGCGCGACGTTGGAGGCGCTGGTTGCTTCCGTGCTCATCGCGTCACGCATCGAGCCGGCGATTGCAGCAACCGTCGCGCGCGCGCTCGTGCAGGCGGAGATCGACGGGCAGAAGGGGCACGGGCTTTCGCGGGTGCAGAGCTATGCCGCGCAGGCTCGCTCGGGCAAGGTCGATGGTTCGGCGACGCCGCAGTGGCAGCAGACGCGCGCCGGGACCGCGATGGTCGATGTGCGCGGCGGGTTTGCGTATCCCGCGTTCGAACGGGCGCTTGCGGAATTGCCGAAGCTCGCAGAAGCCGCAGGCATCGCGGCGGCGGGTTTCGTGCGCTCGCATCACGCGGGCGTGCTCGGCTGGCACATGGAGCGGTTGGCCGAACAGGGGCTCATCGGTCTTGCTTTCGCGAATACGCCGCAGGCGATGACGGCGTGGGGCGGATCGAAGGGCGTGTTCGGCACCAATCCGATCGCGTTCGCGTGCCCGCGCAGCGCTGGGCCTCCGCTGGTGATCGATCTGGCGCTCAGCCTCGTCGCGCGTGGAAAAATTCAAACCGCCGCGCAGATGGGCGAGGCGATACCTGCGGACTGGGCATTCGACGCGTCGGGGCAGCCTACGACCGATGCGAAGGCCGCGATGGCTGGAACGCTCGCGCCCGCCGGTGGCGCGAAAGGTGCGGTGCTCGCGCTGATGGTGGAGTTGTTGGCCGCCGCCGTGACCGGCGCGAATTTCGCCGGCGAGGCGTCATCATTCTTCGAGGGGGAAGGTGAGCCGCCCGGTGTCGGACAGCTCTTCATCGCGATTTCCCCCGACGCGTTCGCGGGGCGCGCTCGCGTGTTCGAGCGGATCGAAACTCTGGCCGCTGCGATCGAAGGCGGCGGTGGTGCGCGGTTGCCGGGAACGCGGCGGATTGAGCGGCGCGCGGAGGTAGAGCGTTCGGGGATTGCGGTCGAGGATGCCGTCGTTGCGGAGTTACGGCGGTTGGCGGCGGGGTGAGTTCGGATTTCTATCGTGGCGTGAAATGCGAACGTGCAATGCCTTGCGGCATGTAGGGGCGTTGCGCCTACGACCCCACCAAAGGGCGTAGCCCTTTGGAAACCTGGCCTTTGGACGCGGATAAATCGAGTCGTAGAAATCTTCAGTCGATGTCGTCGACGGCGACGGCTTCTCCGCCGCCCTTCATGCGCTGGGCCAGTGCCGTTTCGATGAAGGGGTCGATGTCGCCGTCGAGTACGTCGTCGGGGGTGCTCGAGGTCGTGCCGGTGCGGAGATCCTTCACGAGTTGATAGGGCTGCAGGACGTAACTGCGGATCTGATGGCCCCAGCCGATGTCGGACTTGGCGGCCTGGTCGGCCATCGCCTTGTCCTCGCGGAACTTGAGCTCGCGCTCGTACAAGCGGCCCTTCAGGCGCTTCATCGCCGTGTCGCGGTTCTGATGCTGGCTGCGGCCTTCCTGGCTGAACACCATGATGTTCGTGGGTTTGTGGACGATACGGACCGCTGATTCAGTTCTGTTGACGTGCTGGCCACCGGCGCCCGACGAACGGGTGAAGGTGACTTCGATATCGGCCGGGTTGATCTCGATCTCGATGGTGTCGTCGACGACGGGCGAGACCACCACGGAAGCGAAGCTGGTATGGCGGCGTGCGTTGCTGTCGAACGGCGAGATGCGGACGAGGCGGTGGACGCCGGCCTCCGTCTTAAGCCAGCCGTAGGCGTTCTCGCCCTTGATCTCGAGCGTGGCGGATTTGATGCCGGCTTCTTCGCCGTCGCTCTGGTCGGTGAGCTTGACTTGATAGCCGCGCTTTTCCGCCCATCGCATATACATGCGCAAGAGCATCTGCGCCCAGTCCTGGCTCTCGGTGCCGCCGGCGCCGGCGTGAACTTCGAGCCAGGCGTCGTTGGCATCGGCCTCGCCGGACAGCAACGCCTCGACTTCGCGCTTGGCGACCGTGCCGCTCAATGCCCGCAGCATCGTTTCGCCTTCGGCGATGGTGGCGTCGTCTTTCTCGGATTCGCCGAGTTCGACGAGCGTGACGGCGTCCTCGAGTTCGGTCGAGAGCTGTTTGTAGATACCGATCTGCTTTTCGAGCTGCTGGCGCGCACGCATGACACGCTGGGCGTTGGCGGCGTTCGACCACAGGCCCGGATCCTCGGCCTTGTTATTCAGCTCGGCCAGTCGTTCCTCGGCTGTATCCCAGTCAAAGATGCCTCCGCAAAAGCGTCAGTGACTGCGTGATGGTATCGACCAGCTTCTGGGCCTCGGCGCGCATGGGCGGCTCCGTTGATTCGATTGAAATGGGTTGGCGCCGATATAGGTGTTCGCGCCGCGCATGTAAACGCGAGGGCATCGGAGGTGCGTAGGGCAGGTAAGAAATGCGCAGCCTGCCGCCGGCGTGTGGCGGCGGGTTGCGCGGCAGAGCCGCTGACCCGCCCTACAGGACCTCCGTCACCACGTTCCGAAAATGCCGGGCTGGGGACGGGGGGCGGGCC
>CAMDMH010000202.1 GCA_945901835.1 Devosia equisanguinis
CGCCGCGATAGGCATAGGTGAAGCCCAGAAAGATCGCGGCGACCATCAGATACTTCTCGGTGATCTCGTAGGCCCCGAGGATCGGCTTGTTCAAGGCGTAACGCATTATCGCATCGGTGCTGGTGAGCAGCATCATCATGCCCGTGGCCAGCACCGCGACGACGATCATTCCATGCTCGATGCGGTTCATCAGTCTGGACATGCGTGGGGGCCGCCTCGGGGAGATCGATACCGCGCCATCCGGGCGCCGAGGTGGACGGAAGCTACCGCCTCGCCTCGGCGCCAGCTGCGGCTACTGCTTCAGCATCGAGATCGTCGTGTTGAGTATCTCGCGGGCTTCCTTGTGGCCCTTGCCCTCCATGCGTTTGACCCACTCCTCGTGGATCGGCTCGGCGGCCTTGACCCAACGGTCGCGCTCGGCGCCGCTGATCTCGAACTTCTCGATCTGGCGATTGGCCGCCTTCAGGTCGTCGTAGACGCCGGCTTCGGCCGAGTCGAAGAAGCTCTTGCCCCAGAACATCGAGCCCTTGAGGCCGCCGACGCTCATCAACTGCTCGCGCACGTCCGCGGGCAGGCTGGCGATCTTGGCGCGATTGGCGCAGATCGAGAAGTAGACGGTCGCGAGCGGGGCGAGCGTCACGTACTTGCCGACTTCATAGAGGCGGAAAGCGTGCACGGCTTCCCACGGCGCGCCCGCGCCGTCGATCACGCCCTTGTCGAGCGCCTGATAGACGTCCGGCATGGGCATCGGCGTCGGCACGATGCCGAGCGCCTTGGCGTGCTCGGTGGCAGGCCCACCGACGATCCGCACCTTCATGCCTTTGACATCTTCCAGCGTCTTGATCATCTTCTTGGACGAGATGATGAAGAACGGCGTCGCGGTGTAGAGCGCAAGTGGCTGGACCTGCTTGTACTCGGCCTGGATCGCGGGATACTTCTCATAGAGCTTCCACAGCACCTCGCTCGTCTTCTCCGCCGTCTTGAACGGCATGCCGGGCAGCGAGATCACATCCGACAAAGGCGTGTTGTCGGGCCAGTAGGACTGCACGCACCATCCGATATCGATGGTGCCGGCTGCTGCGGCCTTCCACATGTCGATGCCCTTCACCAGCGTCTGGGAAGGGTAGACCTGCATCTTTATCCGGCCCTTGGTGGCCTCCTCGACCTGCTTGATCCAAGGGTAGAGCGCGTTCTTCGGTCCCCAGCCCGTCGCCGAATTCTGATCGGCGAACGTTAGCTTGATTTCCTGGGCGAATGCCGAGGCTTGTGGAAGCGTCTGAGCGAGCCCCAAGGCCGCGATCGCGCTGACAGCGCGCAACATTCCGTTTCGTCTGTTCACAAGTTTCCTCCCGAAGCGGCCAAGTTTCCACCAAAGTCTTTAGCGGCAGTCTGGCTGCACCCGAAGGAATTGTCCATCGACCAAACAGACTGATCACCGCGCAGAACGGCGGATCGCGCCCTCATTCGATGTCGATGGTGATCGCCGTCCGGGTCTGGATGTCGGGCATATTGGCAGCTGGGGCGGCAGTGTTCTCACCCGCGCGGCCGCGACGGCGCGGTCTGGCGAGCGGGCGGGGAACATCGGTTGCCGCATCGTCGCGGCGGGCTTCGCGCATTTCAGGCGGTTCGCGCAGGAAAAGCTGCCAGTCGCCGAGCACGGTGAACCGAAGCCGGTCGTAATCGTGGGCGACGCCGATTGGCGATTTGTGGGTCTGCGAGCAGATCGCGACGATCGTCTCCCGCCCCTTGTCCTTGACGCGAAAACGATAAGGCGCCGCCGCAGCCGGCACCTCGACCAGATAACCGCCGGCGATCCTATTCTCAGGCGCCAACTCGTTGGGGAACAGAACCGTCGCCCGGCCGTGGCGATCGACGTTGACCAGCGTCAGATGGCAGTCGCGGTTGGCGACCACCGAGAACGTGGCGATCTCGCCTGACTTGTAGGCCGCCTTGTCGGCGGCAAGAGCGATCTCAAGCTTGGCCGATGGGTCCGGCGGCCGCGCCCCTGCCGGGCTCTTCACCAAGCCGGTCAGAAACAGGCCCAGATCACTGCGCCTGACCGTCGAGCCTGCGCGCAACAGGAGTGCCGGGGCGCGATCCTTCATCGCCGTCCAGGCCGGCAGCTCCGTCAGTCTCTGGCCGCCCGGCAATCCCAGGTCCGAAGTGGCGCGCGCCAGATCTGCCGGCTGCCGCCATGCGTGCGCGAGAGCGTGCGGCAACGACAGTCCCCACAGCCGCATCGTGTCATCGTCGATGGCCCGCATGCGGGACGCATCCACCGCATCGGCAAACCAATCCGCGTGGACCACAGCAACGGTGCTTCCGGTGGCCTCGGCGACGGGCGCGGGGGTCGCTGCGGCCGAGATCGCCTGCAGGGGAAAACCCCCAACCAGCGTATTCCATCGATCCGCCCGCCAACCGATCGCTGTCAGCGACACTTCGAACACGAGGCGATCGTCATCGATCGGACGAGCCCAACCTTCTCCGGGTGTGGGCGTCCCCGGCGGCGCCAACGTCTCGAGAAGGATCGGGATCGCCCGACGCAGCGCCTCGATTTCGGGATCGATCAAGCAAGCATCGTAAAGGTGAGCCAACGACAGGAAGCGGGTCTGTCGCGCGCGCTCTGGCGCCAGCGCCGCCAACGCGCGCTCGGCCATCTGCCCGACACGGGCCTGGGAAACAGGCTGGCGGCCGCCGCAACGGCCGGCGGGCTGCTGCGGCAGATCGGCGATCCAATCCCGCAGCGCCTGCAGTTCCGCCGGAGATGATTCCGCCGCTGCGGGATCGTTGAATTCGTCGTGGTGGAGTTCGCGGGTGAGGGCCACATTGTAAATGCGGGAAGCATCGGGAACGCCGGGCCGGACCAGCGAGGGTTCGCGCGCGATCTCGTCCAGCGCCAAAAGATTGGCGATACCGGCACCCGGTGCGCGCCCGGCGAGCTTGCCCGCCTGATGGCATCCTGCACAGCTCCGCTCGAGCGCTGTGTAAGCCTTCGCTGCGACGACATCGGCCGGTGGTGGCGGCACTATCCCGGCGGCCTGCTGGGCGTGCAGCTCCGTCACGGCTGCCAGCAGGAACCACCCGGCGGCACACGCGAGCGACCAGGACCAGCGGTTCTGCCCCGATATCACGCTTTGGTCCTTCGCCGGCACCCGTCCCGACCCGCCGCGCTCACTGGTTGTACCAACGACACGCCTCACGCGCTCTCCACGATGCGATCGCGCTTCTTGCTGAAGCGATAGCGGGGCACCACGTCGAGGTTCGAGCCGGTCACGCGGATCACCCAGGCCTTGGCCGGGTGAATCGTCGAGTGGATCACATGGGGGCCATAGGCGCGCGTCTGGCCTGTGCCGAGGTCGTAGTGCGACGCCATCCGCAGCTCCACCGCCTCATCGCTCTCGGGGTTGGTACGCTGCCATTCTTTCATGCCGGTGACACCCAGCGCCGTGCCGTAGATGGCCCAGGAAGCCCCATGGCTGTGGGGCGGGCCCTCCTTCGGTCCCTGGTGCACGTGCGCCAGAACGTAGAAACCCGTCTCCTCGTCGTGGTGCAGCACCTTCTTGCTGAAATCATCCTCCGGCTTGAAGGATCCGGATACGAAATCGGGATTGGCGAGCAGGCGACCGAGGTGCTCGGCCATGGCCGGCAGTGCCTGCGCCAAAGGAACGCCCGACTTCAGGCTGGCGCGGCAAGATCCGCAGAAATCCTCGAGTGTCGTGGCCATCGTTTCCATCTCCTCGTCCGCGCAAAGGCGGCAGCATGACCAGCCCTTTGTGGCGCAAATTCAGCATCCCGGAAAGTCGAGAGCATCATCGGATCGGAGAGAACCTGGTTCGCGCGCTCTCGTCCCACCCGATATCCGTCCAGCATTCGCCAGTGGAGCCTGGCGGACCGCAAGCGGTCGAAAGTGTCTTCGAGACAGCTACTCCTAACAAATGGTTGATTTAACCTTTGGTCAGTTAAACGTAATTCAGAACTCAGTTAGACTAACCCACCGTTATCCGTTATCAATTCGACCACTGAACTTCGAGTGACTACGCTGAACGACCACAAGGAACTGCCCGAATGGACCTGCAAGCAGCTCAGTCGATGAAAGGCAAGAGGAGTGTCCTCAGCCGCCTGACGGTGACTTTTTGCCTCGTCCTGACAGCAGGCCTGTTGATCAGTTCGCTGGTCAATCCGAGCCGGGCGCATTCGACACAAGCCCCGTCTACCGCCCCCGCCATGCTCCAGCGCTAGCTCTGCCAACTCCCACTCTCCCAACTCTCCCTTCTCCTACTCCTACTCTCCCAAATCCTACTCTCCCGCCTCGCTTATCTCCCAGTCTCCCAAATCTCCCGCCACGTCTGCCGTCTCACCCCAGCGGCAGATCACTCCCACGACTCCCTGACCAACTCTTCAAACCCGTTCCCTCGTCGGAACGGGTTTTTTTCTATCCGTGCCGCGCTGACCGCGGCGAATAAAGAGATGGGTATTGTCCCACTATTCTCTTCCATGATTCCATGGTTGCTGTCCCACGCGGTCAACCCCTAACTGTTCAGGCCAGCACAAACAACATGATCGGAAATGGAAACGCCACGATGCCAGCCGCGAACACGCCTTCGCTGACGCATCATGCCACCACCCCCGTGGCTTCCCGCCTCGAGACACTGGCCAAGCGCGGCGCCGGCCTCCTCGATACCATCAGTGAGTTCTGCCGCCTGAAATCGATGGCCGAGTCCACGTTCGGCCGGCTCGCGGTGAACGACTGCAAATTCGTCTCCAGGCTCCGCGACGGCGCGCGGATCACGCCCGAAACACTCGATCGGGTCAGCCAATTCATGGCCCGCCAAGGCTTCGCCACCCCGACCGACCCGCCGGAGCTGATGCCGCTCGTCCGTGTCGACGGCAAGCAGCGCGAAGCGGCCGTTGCGCCAGCAGTCGCCGGGGGCACTGCGGCCGATATCAGCGGCAGCCAGACCCGCAACTTCCGGTTCTTCGACAACCGGCAGAAGTATCTGCTGTTCGTCAACACGTGCAGCGAGAAGGAAGTCGTCGCCAAGCGCGTCGGCATGGAGCTGGCGAACCTGCATCCCGAGCCGCCGGCGCTGCGCATCTTCGACGCCGGCTTGGGCGACGGCACCGTACTCACCCGCGCGATGCGCGAAATGCATCGCCGGTTCCCGACCGTGCCGTTCTACATCGTCGGCAAGGAGATCAGCCTCGAGGACGTCCGCCTCTCGCTCGACAAGATGGCCGACCGGCTGTTCGAGCATCCCGCGACCGTAATGGTCGTCACCAACATGTACTACACCGAGGCGCCTTGGCTGCAGCCGCGCTCGATCACTGCGGCAAGCTCGTTCGAGTGGAAAGAAGTCGCGCTCACCGGCACCACCGCCAACGAGTTCGCCGACCAGATCACGGAGCTGGAACCGTTCCTCAACAAGAACTGGCAGGCCAAGCACAGCGCCAAGACCGGCAATCCGATCTACGAGCGGCCGACCGCGCTCGTTATCTACCGCGACGACTACCGCTTCCTACTCAACGACGTGATCCCCAAGCGCGGCGCCGTGCGGGCGGACTATGATCTCGTCATCGCGTCCCAGCCCTACCGGCTGCGTGTTCCCGCCGAGTTCAAATCCTCCAAGGTGATCGCTCCCCTGGCGCGTGCGCTGCGACCGGGCGGACGCCTGATCGGCATCCATTCCTGCGGCCGCGATCCCGGCCTCGAGATCGTGCGCAAGGTCTGGCCCGACGAGAACCCGTTCCAGCACGACCGGCACGACATCCTGCGCGCGGTCCGCGCCGACCTCGGCAAAGACGCGCGCCACTACAATTTCAACTCCTATGCCGATGCCCGGTCCGTGTTCCGCTACGACATGCATGCCCTGCCGAGCGAAGTCTCGTCGAGCATCGGCACGTCCACGTTGTTCGCGGCCTGGAACGCGGCCGTCTACGTCAACCAGATCGAGGACGACCGGCTGACCGAGGCCATCGGGGACCGACGCTATCTCGACGGCACGCGCGAAGTCCTGCAGCAATACGGTGGGCTGTGGTTCAATGACGAATCGTTCGTCGTTTCCCGCAAGCGCGACTGACGCCAGCACCAGTGTGGCGTCGCGCCTTAGTTGACCGACCGCGCGGATGCCGAGGAGCCAACCAAGGCGCGATAAACGCCACACTAATGAGCCTCTTGCAAAACGCCGAAAGGCGGATCGGTTGCGGGTGGTCTGCGACCGTCGGCGGGGCGCCTTGTCGTTGCTTGTTATGACATGACGCCCCTCACGCCGCAATTCACACACACCTCGACCGTCGG
>CAMDMH010000203.1 GCA_945901835.1 Devosia equisanguinis
TATCTGATCCTCGCTTACGCGGGATCGGAGAAGGCCGCCGAGGACGTCGGTTTCTATTATGCGGCCAATGCGGCAGGTCGACTGCTGGGGATACTGCTGTCCGGCGTGCTCTATCAGCTCGCAGGTCTCACCGGCTGCCTGATCGGCTCGGCCGTCATGCTCGCGCTATGCTGGCTGATCACCCTGCTGCTGCCGGGAACGAACAACGTTGCTGCCGAACAATCGTCGGCACGCCTAAAGGCGGCTTCGGCGTCCTGAATTTCCTTGATCGAAATGCGCTAGGCCCAAGCCGTCACGTAAGCGTCACGGCGATGGCATAGCACTACCCAATTTGACGAAACCTACGAGGTGTCATGATGAAGCTTCGCTCGAAGATCGCCGCTGCGGCATCCCTGGTGCTGGTGACAGGTATCGCTTTGCCGGCACAAGCGCTCGATCCGCGCTACAAGGACGCCAACGGCGACATGGTGGCCGACGCCCCGACCGATCCCAAGGAGCTGATCGACCCCGCGACGCTGGTGTTCGCTTACACGCCGGTCGAGGATCCCGCCGTCTACGCCAAGGTCTGGGACGGCTTCCTTCGCCACCTCGAGCGCGAGACCGGCAAGAAGCTGCAGTTCTTCCCTGTTCAGTCGAATGCTGCACAGATCGAAGCGATGCGTGCCGGTCGCCTGCACATCACGGGCTTCAACACCGGATCCAATCCGCTCGCCGTCAACTGCGCTGGGTTTGTTCCTTTCACCATGATGGCGGACAAGCAGGGCGCCTTCGGCTACGAGATGGAGATTATCACCCATCCGGGCTCCGGCGTTGCCAAGGTCGAGGACATCAAGGGCAAGAAGTTGGCATTCACGTCCGAGACCTCCAATTCCGGCTTCAAGGCTCCGTCCGCTCTCCTTCGCGACAAGTTCGGGTTGCAAGCCACGAAGGACTATCAGCCGGTGTTCTCGGGCAAGCATGACAACTCGATCCTGGGCGTTGCCAACAAGGATTATCCGGCCGCGGCCATCGCCAATTCGGTCAAGCTGCGCATGATCGCCCGCAACGTCGTCAAGGCCGATCAGATCCAGGTCATCTACAAGTCCGCGACGTTCCCGACGACCGGCTATGGCCACGTCCACAATCTGAACCCTGTGCTCGCCGACAAGATCCGCAAGGCGTTCTTCTCGTTCAAATGGGAAGGCTCGGAGCTGCTGAAGGAGTTCCAGACGACTGAGCCGCCGCAAGAGCAGTTCATCCCGATCACCTACCAGAAGCATTGGGCCGTCGTTCGCGAGATCGACAGTGCGATGGGCGTGAAGTACGAGTGCAAGTAACGCACTCGGAGACGCCCATGCTTCGGATTGAAGGTCTGACGAAGCGCTACAAGACCGGAGACGCTGCCCTGGGTGGGGTCTCCTTCACCGTTGCCGCGGGCGAGATTGTCGGCCTCATCGGCCCCTCCGGGGCCGGCAAGTCGACGCTCATCCGCTGCGTCAACCGCCTCGTCGATCCGACCTCGGGCCGCATCCACCTGAACGACCTCGAGCTCACGGCGCTGGGAGGAACCGCGCTGCGGCAGGCCCGTCGCCGCATGGGCATGATCTTCCAGGAGTTCGCCCTGATCGAGCGGCTGACGGTGATGGAGAACGTGCTCTCCGGCCGCCTGGGATACACGGGCTTCTGGCAAAGCTGGTTCCGCCGGTTTCCGCGGTCCGACATCGATCGCGCCTTCACGCTGCTCGATCGCGTCGGCCTCACCGATCATGTGGACAAGCGCGCCGACGCCTTGTCGGGCGGGCAGCGCCAGCGCGTCGGCATCGCCCGCGCTCTCGCCCAGGAGCCGGAGTTGCTGCTCGTCGATGAGCCGACCGCGAGCCTCGATCCCAAGACCTCACGCCAGGTGATGCGGCTCCTGACCGAGCTGTGCGCCGAGCGCAAGCTGGCCGCTATCGTCAACATTCACGACGTCCAGCTCGCTCAGATGTTCCTGCCTCGCATCGTCGGCCTGCAGGCTGGACGGATCGTCTACGACGGTCCTTCGAGCGGTCTCACGCCCGAAGTGTTGACGCGCATCTATGGCGAAGAGGACTGGTCAGCTACCGGGCAGAAGGACGACGAGGACGAGCCGGTGGTCCCCTTGGTCCGGCCCGACGATCTGGCTGTGGCGGTGCAATAGCATGGCCCGCGCGGACACGAAAATCTCGGACAGTATCCAGCGCCACTGGTCGCCGCCACGGTTGCTCGAGCCAACGTGGCTGCGCTGGGTCGTGGCTGTGGCTGTCATCGCCTATATGGTGCTGGCGCTCAGCTCGATCGACGTCAACTGGAGGCGGGTATCGGAAGGTCTCGTTCGAGCGGCTCGGCTGTTCTCGGGCTTTCTCTCGCCCGATTTCACAACCCGCTGGAGCGACGTGCAGCAGGGCCTGATCGAAAGCCTCACGATGACCGTGACGGCGACGGTCGCCGGCGTGCTGCTCGCTGTGCCGTTCGGCCTCGGCGCCGCCCGTAACCTTGCACCTTGGTGGCTCTATGGCTTCTGCCGCGGTGTGATTGCCCTCGCTCGCGCGCTTCAGGACATCATCGTCGCGATCTTTTTCGTCGCCATGTTCGGCTTCGGGCCGTTCGCCGGATTTCTCACGCTGACGGTCTCGACCATCGGCTTCCTGTCGAAACTGCTCGCCGACGACATCGAGGAGATCGATCCGGCACAGGTGGAGGCCATCCGCGCGACGGGTGCCGGCCTGTGGCAGGTCATCGACTTCGCTGTGGCGAGCCAGGTGATCCCTCGCCTCGTCGGGCTGACGGCCTACAAAGTCGATATCAACTTCCGTGAGTCCTCCGTGATCGGGATCGTCGGCGCGGGCGGAATCGGTGCCACGCTCAACACCACGCTCGACCGCTACGAGTTCGACAGCGCTGCCGGCATCCTGCTCATCATCATCGGCATCGTCATGTTCTGCGAGTATGCATCAGGCATGATCCGGCGGAGGTTCGGCTGACATGCCGGTATCGCAGGACGCCGATGGAGACCCGAGAGCGTGGCAGCTGATCACGGCCGGCGAACGGGCTGCGCGATGGCTCGGCTGGCTCGCGCTCGTCGCGCTGACCTGCGTGTGCTGGCGCATCATGACGGCAGACACCAACTGGGATTACGTCACGGATGCGCCTCGGCAAGCCGCCGACATCTTCGGCCGCATGCTGCCGCCGCGATGGGACTACGCAGGCAGGCTCTGGCGGCCCCTGTGGGACACGATCAACATCGCGACGCTCGGCACCTTGATTGCCGTCGTGCTGGCGACGCCACTGGCGTTTCTGGCGGCGCGCAACACGACACCTAGCGTTCTGCTCATTCGCCCCGTCGCGCTCTTCATCATCGTCGCCTCGCGCTCGATCAATGCGCTGATCTGGGGCTTGTTGCTGGTCGCTATCCTCGGCCCCGGCGTGCTGGCCGGCATCGTCGCGATCGCGCTCCGCTCGATCGGATTCATCGGCAAGCTGCTGTACGAGGCGATCGAGGAGATCGACGAGACGCAGGTCGAAGCCATTCGCGCGAGTGGCGCCTCCCCTGCCCAGGTGGTGAGCTACGGCATCGTCCCGCAGATCCTGCCGGCGTTCGCGACCGTTTGCATCTTCCGCTGGGACATCAACATCCGCGAATCGACCGTGCTGGGTCTCGTCGGCGCCGGCGGCCTCGGCCTCGCGCTGGAATCATCGCTCAACACGCTGGCCTGGCCGCAGGTCTCCGTCATTCTGCTGATGATCCTGGTGACGGTCGTCATCAGCGAGTGGGTGACAGCGAAGGTCCGCCGTAGCATCATCTGAACGCCAGCTGCTGGCTTCACGGCGTGTAAAGCTCAAGTGACGCGGCAACTGACACAGGCACCGGGCGGGTTGTTCAATGTCGGAACTAGATCTTTCAACCCCAAACATCGACGCAAAATCACTACGCGCGCCCGACTGGATGGCACTCGGGGAGGTGGTTCCCTCCGCTCACCCACCACGCATCCTTCTCCTTTGTGGCTCAGTGCGCTCGCGGTCCTTCAGCCGCCTGCTGTCCCTCGAGGCCGTGCGCCTTCTCAGACGTCTCGGAGCAGAAACGCAGATCTATGACCCGAGCGGTTTGCCGCTTACCGCTACCGACGGAGAATCGAGCAACGACCCGCGACGGCTTTTCGAACGCGAGCGATGCAGACAACCCTTTTGCCTCGGTCGTCGGCGTGAACGTGCCGATGAAGCATTGACCTTTGGCGCCGCTGGGGCGAGCCTTCTGGCCACCAGCAAGCGTGCGCATGGTCGTGACGATCTGATCGGCGGTGGCGGTTTGTGCTGACGCGAAGCCAGATGCTGACACTGCTGCAGCAAATGTCGCCGTGGCCATCGCCGGTTAGTAATCTCGAGTTTTCACCGGCATTGCTCCCTTTGGCTATTCCCCTCGCGCGGATACGAGCGGTTCCACTTGAGCAATTCGAGCGGCCTTTGAATTTCGTTACAGCCTCACGTTCTTGTCTTGTCTCGTGATCGGTCCCCTACGCCAGGTGGCCTTCTAAGGGGGCGCAACCATTGCAGCCATTGACGGTGGCTGTAGAGCTGGAAGCTGTCGCGGAGCCGGGATAAGTTCGAGCGTCAATAGAGTCTGCATGTGGCCCCTTGCTGCTGGTCGAGCCACCATGCTGTCACGCACCAAGCTGGGTGACAAGCGGACTCGTTCCGCATACGTTCCAATGTCGGCAGCTTTCTGGTCTAGACCGACCTTCGGCGGCGTGGCAGTCTGACTGGCGAAGATGTGACGGGTTTCGGATGCCGGCCCAACGCTGACGCCTCCACGCGCACCACGGGCCGGCGTTCGAAAGCCGCCAGGGAATGAAGACGCGGGGAGTTGGGCACTCTGGCCTCAGCGGGCGCTATGGGGATTTCGCCGGCGCCGTCGGGGCAGCGTGATCCGCGCTAGGCTGGCGCCGCTGACGTGGATGATCACCGACACCCGTTTCCAAGCTCGACCGCGATCAAGACATTGACCCCGCCGAGTTACGCGAGGCCTTTTCCAAGCCGTTGATCGGCAATCGGGCCGAGCGTGGTCGTCGCCGGCCGTGAGCCAGCGGAATAATCGATCGGCAGTGAGAGATGAGATTGGCGCGATCGGCATCATGACGTATCGATCCGGCGCGCGACTGGCGGAGTCGGCTTGTTGCGCGGTGTCGAGCCGGCCTCGAACATCTCGATGATGATCATCGCCGAGCCACAGCACGGGCAGGGATGGATCGGCTTTTCGATCGCTTCGGTCGCGGCAGGTGCGGGATCCGGCTTCGCCGATCGCAGCGGTTGTGCCGGTGTCGCCAGCTCGATCAACTTGCGTGCTCGCTCGATCGTCTCCGCCTTGTTGCGGCTGCTCGCCAGCAGGCCATAGTGGCGGATGCGATGAAAGCCCTTGGGCAGTACGTGCAGCAGGAAGCGCCGGATGAACTCACCGGGCGCGACCGTCATGGTCTTGTAGCGCTCAGGTCCCTCGACCCGGTAGTCTTTGACCTTGAACGTGACGCCGTTCTCGTCGGCAGCGACGAGCCGGCTGTTGCCGATCGCGACGCGGTGCGTGTAGCGCGCGAGGTAGGCGAGAACCTGCTCAGGTCCGGCGAACGGGCGCTTGGCGTGGATATGCCAGTTGGTCTTGTAAAGCGGTTCGAGCCACGCCTTGAAGGCGGTCTTGTCGGCGAGATGAGCATGATCGCCGAAGAACTGAAAGCGGCCGGCGTCGTGCGCCGCCTTCAGCATCGACAGCATCTTGCCCCGGAACATCCGCGACAGCACCGGTACGGGTAAGAGAAAGTCCTCCGAACTTCCGATCCATCTGGAACCGTCAGCCGAGATGCCGCCGCCGGGCACGATCATGTGCACGTGCGGATGGTGCGTCATCGCAGAGCCCCACGTGTGCAGCACCGACGTGAAGCCGATCTTCACGCCGAGACGCTTGGGGTCGGCCGCGATCATGAGCAACGTCTCCGACGACGCCTTGAACAGCAGGTCGTAGATCACGGCCTTGTTCTGATACGCGATGGCGCCGATGCGTGGCGGCAGCGTGAATACGACGTGGAAGTACGGCACCACCAACAGCTCGGCCTTGCGCGCTTCCATCCACGCGCGCGCCTGCGATCCCTGACACTTCGGGCAGTGCCTGTTGCGACAGCTCGAATAAGCGATCGCGGTGTGACCGCACGACGGGTTGGCACAGCGCGCAACGTGTCCGCCGAGGGCCGCCGTGCGGCAGCTCTCGATCGCGCTCATCACCTT
>CAMDMH010000204.1 GCA_945901835.1 Devosia equisanguinis
ACTCCCTCGCAGCTTTCCTCACCGAACGGGGCGTGGTCGACCGCACCGCCATGCGGGGAAAGTGCGGTGTGTGGAGAAGCGGGGCGTCGGGCCAGCGCATCCGCAACGCAGGTATCGCTTCCACCCGCACCAAGCGCCGGCGACGGGGCGAGGCAGGGGGGATCAAACAGGCCCAAGGTTATGTGGGACGGTTCAGAAACCGCTCCGGGTGACCCGTCTCCGAACGCGATACCGATGAAAAAAGCCGCCGCGGGCGCTGCTGTGAGCAGCCCATAAAATCATATTCGGGTTGCCGGCAGTGCCCGCCCCCGTTCGTTTCCCCCGGCAGCGATCCGGCCGTCAGGCCGCAGTCGCCGGGAAAACAAAGAGCCAGCGATCCGGCGCGCATGGCGCCGCAGTCGCCGGGCAAAGAAAGCTGCTCCCGGCAGCCTGCGCGGACATCCGCGACGGGATGCGGAAGCTTGCGCGGTTCCAATCCGACACGGCGCGCGATAAGCTTCAGCTTGATCCCATCTCCTAGAGGAGCCTCCCCTGATGATCTCACGCCGTCCAGCCGGCACGCTCGCGTGCCTCGGCGCAGTCCTCGCCGCCGTTCTATCGCCGGTGGCCCATGCCCAGGACTGGCCGTCGAAGCCGATCAGGATCGTCGTGCCCTACCAGCCCGGCGGCATCATCGATGCGGCTGCGCGCATCGTGGGCCCCAAACTGACGGAGGCGTGGGGCCAGCAGATCATCATCGACAACAAGCCCGGCGGCAACGCGATCATCGGCATGAGCCTCGTCGCGAAGGCGCCGGGCGACGGATACACCTGGGTGATGGCGACGCTTGGGGACTTCACCGTCAATCCCACGATGATCAAGGATATCCCCTATTCGATCGAGAAGGACTTCGCGCCGACCGCCTTCTTCACGTCGATCCCGACGATTTTCGCCGTGAATGCGAACTCGCCCTATAAATCCGTCGCCGACGTGATCGCCGACGCCAAGAAGCAGCCGGGCAAGATCAGCTACGCCACACCGGGCAACGGCGCCATCAATCACATCGCGATGGAAGCCATCGCACTCAACACCGGCACCAAGTTCCAGCACATCCCCTACAAGGGCGGCGCGCCCGCGACGACGGCAGTCGCAGCAGGCGACGTCCCGGTCGGACTGCTCGCGGTGACGGCCGCGCTCCCATTCATCAAGTCGGAAAAAATCCGGATACTTGCGACGGCGACGGCGAAGCGCCTCGAATCCAATCCGCAATGGCCGACGCTCGATGAGCTGGGAATGCTCAAGTTCGACGGCTCGAATTGGGTCGGCATGATGGGGCCGAAGGCAACGCCGGCAGCGATCGTCGCAAAGATGAACGCAGCCGTGAACAAGGCGCTTGCCATGCCCGACGTGATCGAGCGCCTCGGTGCTACCGGTGGAACGCCCGTCCCGATGACACCCGCCGAGTTCGAGAAGCGCGTCAAAGCCGAGACCGCGGCCTTCAAGGAAGTCGTCGACAAGGCGAAGATCGAGGCGAATTGACAACGGATGCTCGCGGCGAGCTTTGCAAGCGGCGGGCGACTATGGCAGGCTGGCGTGATGCCGATTGGTCGCGCCATTCTCGCGCTGCTCCTGGGGCTGTGGCTCGCATGCGGGGTTGCCCCGCGGGTCTCGGCCCAAGCCGTTGCGGTCGATCTCCATCTCGTGCTCGCGGTCGATGTGTCCTGGTCGATGGATCCGGACGAGCAGCGGCTGCAGCGCGACGGCTATGTGGAGGCGCTGCGCGACCCGGCCGTCATCAAGGCGATCCAGTCCGGGCCGGCGGGCAAGATCGCTAACACCTATTTTGAATGGGCTGGCGCGGACATTCAGTTCATGGTCGTGCCGTGGACGATCGTCGACGGCCCAGGCGCCGCGCGCCAGGTCGCAGACATTCTCGCAGAAAGACGGATCTCGCGGCATCGGATGACATCGATCTCGAGCGCGCTCGAGTATGCTCACCGCCTCTTGAAGGAAGCACCCGGCACCGCTGCGCGGCGCGTCGTGGACGTGTCGGGCGACGGCCCCAACAACGGCGGCACCTCGCCGGTGACGCTCGTGCGGGACGTGTTGCTGGCAGACGGCGTGATCATCAACGGCCTGCCGATCATGCTGAAGGTCGGCAACGAAGGTGGGTTCAGCACCGGCTTCGGCCAGGATATCGCCGACCTCGACGACTACTATGCGAACTGCGTGACCGGTGGCCCCGGCAGCTTCGTCATCCCGATCCGCAAGCGTGAGGAATTCGCTACCGCCGCGCGCCAGAAGCTGCTGCAGGAAATTTCGTGGGTACCGTCTCCGGTGACGGCGCCGCGCGTGATGAAGACGCAATACGCGCCACCTCTCTCCGCTCCGCGACAGGGCGCCTACGACTGCCTCGTCGGCGAACGCAACTGGCGGCGCTACTATCTGGACGGCAGATGACAGAAGGACTTCCGTCTTTCCGCCGCCTTCCCTTCCCAATTGAGCCTCAACACGAGCGTATGCCGCGCTCGGATCGCAGTTCTGCTGCGCCGCGATCGAACGTGAATGCAGACCCGGTTAACCGAATATTTACTCTGGCAGGCTTAAGCCTTCCTTCATGTGTGTATCGCGTCTCCTCACGTCCGCTCTCGTCGGCCTTGCCGGTCTCCTGTTGTGGGGCTGCAGCACTGGGCCGACCTATACGGCTCAGCCCGAACCTTGGCGCGCCCAGGAAGAGCGGACTTGCCTCGTCTCCGGCCACGTCCGCGAACAGCCCTGGCTGCATACGCGCTCGACGCTCGGTGGGAACTCCTCGTATTGCGGCGCGATGCAGCCGTTCGAGATGGCAGGCGCCGCGGACGGCCGCGTGCATATGCGTCCGGCGGCCCTCCTCCGCTGCAACATGATCCCGTCCGTCGAGCGCTGGATCCGGCAATACGTCGAGCCCGAGGCGCGCCGGCACTACGGGGTGCCGCTCGCCGAGTTGAAGGTCGCCGCATCCTATGCGTGCCGGCCGCGCAACAACCAGTGGGGCGGAAAGCTCTCCGAGCACGGCCATGCCAACGCGCTCGACATCTCGGCCTTCATCCTGGCGGACGGCCGTACGATCACCGTCAAACAGGGATGGTGGGGCGAACCGCGTGACCGCTCGTTCCTGCGCGCAGTGCACGCGGGCGCATGCCGCGAGTTCACGACCATCCTCGGGCCCCTCGCCGATGCCTTTCACCGCGATCACTTCCACTTAGATCTCGCGCGCCACGGCCGCAGCGGCCGGGAAGTGGTCTGCTGGTAGCTGACGGTCGGATTGCACCTGCGGCCGGTTTTTCCTTGCCGGCGGATGTGAATCCAATAGTGTGCGCCCGCTCGGCCCCACGCCCGCCCGATCCGGCGGGTAGTCACCGATCCGCCGGGGCCATTGCCCCGCGAACGACCGAGTTGCCCGCTGCTTCCCGGCTCTGGGCGGCCTCAAGGAGACGAACAACATGCGAGCCAATTCGCGCGCTTCCGGCGCGCTCGCCATCGCACTGGCTATCTCGCTGTCAGGCCTGATCGCCGAGGCAGCATTCCAACCGGCATTTGCCCAGACCGCAGGAGCCCCCGTGACCACGCAATCTGGCCTCAAGATCATCGACAACACCGTCGGCAAGGGCGTCTCGCCCAAGACCGGCCAGATCTGCAGCATGCACTACACCGGCTGGCTCTACGAAAACGGCAACCGCACGCGTAAGTTCGATAGTTCCGTCGATCGCGGCCAGCCGTTTGAGTTCATCATCGGCCAGGGCCAGGTGATCCGCGGCTGGGACGAGGGCGTCGCCACGATGAAGGTCGGCGGCAAGCGCACCCTCATCATCCCGCCCGACCTCGGCTATGGCGCGCGCGGCGCCGGCGGCGTCATTCCGCCAAACGCCACCCTGGTGTTCGAGGTCGAGCTGCTGGGCGTGAAGTAATGATGTCCCCCCTCCCCCTCGTGGGGAGGGGTTAGGGGTGGGGGGACAATCAAAACTGTTCGCAAACAAATTTCACCCCACCCCCGCCCCTCCCCATCAAGGGGAGGGGAGACGTTTTCCGGATTTCTGCCGTGCCCAAGTCGTCCGACGAATCCTCTGACGTCATTCAGACCATAGAGAAATTGATCGAGGCTTTTGGCGGGCCCGGAAAACTAGCGGCGTGGGCTGGCGTCAATCATAGCGACATTATCCACTGGCGCGACCGGGGCATTCCACCCGGATGGCACTTGAGGCTTCTTGCCGAATGTGCCCGCCGGCGGATCGCTCTCGACATCGAACTTGTGTTTGGAATGTCAAACTCGGATGCGTTGACGTTTACTAGGTCTTTTCGTGATGCTTCGGCTCAATTCTCAAATGTCGATCCAAGTATTGCTGTTGCGGCCGTGAAGCAGCTCGGCGCGCACGTCGCGCTGCCCGCTTCGCCCGAGGCGGCGGAGCTCGAGCGCGTGGCGAACCCGCACGCCGATACCGATTATGTCGCGCGCTTCACGGCACCCGAGTTCACCTCGCTGTGCCCCGTGACGGGACAGCCGGATTTCGCGCACATGGTGATCGACTACGCGCCGGGCCAGTGGCTCGTCGAATCGAAGTCGCTCAAGCTATATCTCGGATCGTTCCGCAATCACGGGGCCTTCCACGAGGACTGCACTGTCGCGATCGGGAAGCGGCTGGCTCAGCTGCTCGAGCCGAAGTTTCTGCGCGTCGGCGGCTATTGGTATCCGCGGGGGGGCATGCCGATCGACGTGTTCTGGCAGACCGGCGAGTTGCCCAAGGGCGTCTGGCTGCCCGATCAGGGCGTCGCTCCCTATCGCGGACGCGGCTGAATTCGCGGCTGGGCCGCGATGTACTCACGATAGAAGCGGCAAGGCTCGGGCTCATCGCAGGAGACGGACGTTGAGGTGAAAGGCTCAGCCCGCGCCGAGTTTTTTCGCCCAACCGGCCAGCGCCGCGTCATCGACGTCGCGGGTGAGATCGACGGTGTCTTCGCCGGGGACGTAGATCTTCTTGAACTTCATGTCCGGGGCAGTGAGCTGCTTCGTTGCGTCGATGCCCATTTTCGAGCCAAGCCCGTCGCGGGTCGAGGGATCGAGCTTGGAGCCCTGGCTGTCGTTGACGACGAGCAGGCCGCGGTCGGCCTGGAAGCGGGTGGCGACGGCCCATTCGACTTGGGCGGGATCGTGGATGTCCACGTCCTCGTCGACGACGATCACCTGCTTCACGTCGTAGTGGCCGGCGAACGCGCCCATCATCACGTTCTTGGGCTCGCCCTCACTGCGTTTGGCGAGCTTCACGTAGAGGTGGTAGCGGCAGATTCCGCCGTGCGAGAGGTGCACGTCACGGACGCCGGGAAAGGTGCGCTTCAAGTGGCCGAGCAGCGTCGCCTCGCGCGGGATGCCGCCGAGCACGAGGTGTTCGAGGCCGCCGCCGCCGATCGTGTGATAGAGCGCGTCCTTGCGGCGCGTGATGGCGTCGATCGCGATGACGTGCCGGTCCGCGCGCTCGCCGTAGTATTGCGGGAACTCTCCGAAAGGTCCTTCGGGCTCGCGCAATTTCGGCAGCATGTGGCCCTCGACCACGATCTCGGCCTCGGCGGGCACGAGCAGGTCGCTCGTCTTGCATTTGACGACCGGGAGATTGCGGCCCTGCAGAGCGCCCGCGATTTCCAATTCGTCCTGATCGAGGGGCGCGATCGCCTGCGAGGCCAGCAGCGAGAGGGGGTCGATACCGACGACGACGGCGACGGGCAGCGGCTCGCCGTTCGCTTCGGCCATTTCATAGAACAGGTTGGTGTGCCGCGGCAGCAGCAGCGCGCCGAGCTTCTTGGGGCCGGAGACTTGCAGGCGCACGATGGCGACGTTCTGGCGGCCGGTCTTCGGGTTCTTGGAAATGATCAGGCCGGCGGTGATGTAGGGGCCGCTGTCGTGCTCGTTGTGGGTGGGGATCGGGAGGTCGCGCAGAAGGTCGGGCGAGAGTTCGACGACGTCGTGGACGGGAGCCTTCGTCACGATCTCACACGGGCGCGGATGGGCGGCAGCGTGCTCGAAGCGCGAGAGCATGTCGGCGTGGTCTACGCCCATCGCTTCGGCGATCCACTGGCGGGACGAGACGAGGCCCGAGACGACGGGCAGGGCATGGCCGCCGGGGGAGGGGAAGAGCGTGGCTTTGCTGCCGTCCAGCACCTTGGCGATCGCCGCGACCTCGTGCTCGAGTTTGGCGTTGGGCTTGGCCACGGCAAGGCGGCCGGTGGAGGCCAGATGCGCCAGCCAGTC
>CAMDMH010000205.1 GCA_945901835.1 Devosia equisanguinis
AGAAAATCGACGCCGAAATGCTCGTAGAAGCGCCGGTCCTCGGTGGCCATCGCCGCTTTGACCATATGCTCGGGGATTTCCTCGAGCGGAACCGCGTCGTTGAGGTTGATGCCGCGCTTGCCGATCTCGTTGCCGTCGATGTCTAGGAACTTGACGCTGTATTTGCCGCCGGCGACGAGCTTGCCGTCCTCGATTTCGTTCAGCGCGGGTAGCGCCAGGAAATAGAGCACCACCAAGCCGCCGGCGCCCATGGTCAGGCACTCGGAGATGCCTTCGTTGGCGAGCTTGCGCCAGCCGGCGAGGCGGAACCGCGCGAAATAGCTCGACAGACCGTTGTAGTAGTCCTTGGCGCGATCCCACACGGTGGCCGCGGTCGAATCGACCCAGGCATCGATGCCGAGCCAATTGACACGGCGATTGCTCACGCCCTGTCGGAAGAACCAGTCGCTCACGGTGTTCGGACCTCTGTTCGCCTAGCGTTGATCTCGCCTAGCGGTGAAGTTGCCTGTCGTCGCGTTTCGTCAGTCGTGTCGGTCGTCGATGAGTACGTGAATAGCATGCCGGCGGGGGCCGGGCGACCATTCGCGTAGCAATTCCCCCGGGCTGTTGCTATCCAATCGACTCACATGACGGCGGAATTCCGTTTGTTGATCATCCACTGTAGGTCAAGCGCGAGGGATCAGTTTGCAACAGCCGGTCGAGCCTTTCTGGCGCATGAAGACGCTCGAGCAGATGAACGCAGAGGAGTGGGAGTCGCTGTGCGACGGCTGCGGCCGCTGCTGCCTCGTAAAACTCGAGGACGAGGAAACCAAGGAAGTCGACCTGACCCGGCTCGCCTGCCGGTTGCTCGACGTGGGTTCCTGCCGTTGCTCCGACTACGCCAACCGGTTCGAGAAGGTGCACGACTGCATCAAGATCGATGCGGCGGCGGTTCGCGAAATCGACTGGCTCCCCTCCACATGCGGCTACCGGCTCGTCCGGGACGGGAAGGAACTCGCGTGGTGGCATCCGCTGGTGTCGGGCGATCCGAACACGGTGCACGAGGCGGGCGTCTCGGTGCGCGGCTGGGCGATCAGCGAGGCCAAGGTGAAGGCCAAGAACGTGCACCGCTACATCATCAAGGAGCCTGTTGGGGGTTAGAGCTGCAGGACGGGACGTCTCGGGCGCGACGAGGCACGTCATGGTTGCCGCGCGGCTCTGGTTGGCCTATGCTCCTGGGACGGCTCGTTCAGGAGATCACGTCCGATGTCTCAAGATCAAGCGCCCAGGTTTTCCACGCTCGCCATTCATGCGGGTGCTAGCCCCGATCCTTCCACGGGCGCGCGCGTCACGCCGATCTATCAGACCGCCTCTTTCGTCTTCGACGACGCCGATCACGCCGCTTCGCTGTTCGGGCTGGAAGCGTTCGGCAACATCTACACGCGTCTGACCAACCCGACGCAGGCGGTGCTGGAAGGGCGGGTCGCCGCACTCGAAGGCGGCACCGCAGCGCTCGCGGTGGCCTCGGGCCATGCGGCGCAATTCCTCGTGTTCCACACCCTGCTCGAGCCGGGCGACGAGTTCGTCGCGGGGCGGCAGCTCTATGGCGGTTCGATCAACCAGTTCAATCACAGCTTCAAGAAGTTCAACTGGAACGTCGTCTGGGCCGATTCCACCGATCCTGCTTCCATCGAGAAGGCCATCACGCAGAAGACCAAGGCGATCTTCGTGGAATCGATCGCGAACCCCGGAGGGCTCGTCATCGATCTCGCCGCGATCGGGGCGATCGCCAAGAAGGCCGGCATTCCGCTGATCGTCGACAATACGCTGGCCTCGCCTTACCTGTGTCAGCCCAAGGAGTTCGGCGCCGACATCATCGTCCACTCGCTGACCAAGTTCATGGGCGGTCACGGCAGTTCGATCGGCGGTGTGATCGTCGATTGCGGCACCTTCGATTGGCTCGGTGCGAAGCACCGCTACAAGACGCTGGTCGAGCCGAATGCATCATACAACGGCATGAAGCTCGCCGAGACGTTCGGCAACTTCGCGTTCGCGATCGCGGCGCGCGTGATGGGGTTGCGCGATATCGGGCCGGCGATCTCGCCGTTCAACGCGTTCCTGATCCTGACCGGGATCGAGACTCTGCCGCTGCGGATGCAGAAGCACTGTGAGAACACGCTCGCGGTGGCCACGTATCTGTCAAAGCATCCCAAGATCGCGTGGGTGAACTACGCGGGACTGCCGTCGAGCCCGAACCACGCGATGCAGATGAAGATCGCGCCGAAGGGGGCGGGCGCCGTGTTCACGTTCGGCGTCAAGGGCGGCTATGAGGCGGGCATCAAGCTCGTCGCCAAGCTCAAGCTGTTCTCGCATCTGGCCAACATCGGCGACACCAGGAGCCTCGTGATCCATCCGGCATCGACCACGCACCGGCAGTTGACGGACGAGCAGCGTAAGGCTGCAGGGGCCGGGCCGGATGTGGTGCGGTTGTCGATCGGGATCGAGGATGTTGCGGATATCATCGCGGATCTCGATCAGGCGTTGGCTGCGGTGTAATTTCGCGCTGTGCGCGAAGTGGGGCCTCGGCCCCACACCCCGACCGGAGGGACACCCTCCGGACCTCCCGTTTTTTGTCTCTTGGGTGTGCGGATCGGATGTCTCGTCAGTTGCCGTAGATCGCTTTCACCTTGGTGATGAGATCGGGTGGCATGCGGTCGATTTCGTCGACAACGCGGCCGAGTGCTTCGCCGGTCGCGGGCATGAGTTCCATCGAGATCTGCTTGAGGTCGGCTGAGAATTCCGGGTCGGTCATCATCCGGTCGAAAGCGCGGCGCAGCGTGTCCAGTCGATCACCGGGGACGCCGGGTGGGGCCAGGACTGCGCGGCCGATCTCGACGGCCGTCATGACGGCGGACAGGATCGACTTTTCCTCATCGTTGCGCGCGAGTTCGATGACGGTCGGCACATCGGGCATCGCGGGATGGCGTGTCGTGCCGTACTGCAAGAGGAACCGAACCTTACCGGTTTCGATCCACGAAGCGTGCGCCGTCTTGACGATTTCGTAGCTCGTCGAATGGCCCTGCACCTCGCCGCGCTCCATCGCAAGCATCGCGTCGGCCGAGCCCTTGTAGCCCAGGATCATCTTGAAGCGCGTGCCGAGTACGTTGTTCGTCACCGTGGGATAGACGACGATGTTCGAGCCGACACCGGTGCCCGCGAAAGTGACCTCGGTCGATTGCGCTTCGGCGAAGGTGCGCACGGGCGCGGTGTGCCAGACGAAGGCTACGTTGTGGCCCGGCGAGATGCGACCGATCCAGCTGAACTTCGAGGCTTTGAAGCGGGCTGCCGATGGGTTCAATCGCGCGTCGAGCGGCATGGTCGGCGAAACGATACCGATGACGCTTCCGTCTTTCGCGGCGACGGTGAACAGGTGGTTCGAAGCGAGCATGCTGCCGGCGCCCGGCATGTAGCGAATAGTGACTGTCGTGCCCGGCGCGACGTGCCGGCCGAGGTGGCGCGAAACGGGCCGGGCGAAGAGGTCGTAGCCGCCGCCCGGCGGGAAACCGACAATGAGGTCGAGTGCGCGGGATTTGTAGAATTCGGAGGGGGATTGCGCCTGCGCGGTCGGGGCCGCGAGAATGACAGCGACGGCCAAGGCGAGCAGTCTGCGTTTCATGGGCGATACGTCCTGAACGGATTCGGGCCGATGCGACTGGTGCACCGGCCCGCAAATCATCGCATATTTCGAAGCGCGGTTGCTACTTCGCCAGCGGGTCCGGACGGTACTGGAAGTGTGCGGCGAACGGCTTGGTGCCCTTGCCCCCTTCGATCAGCCAGGGCGTGCGGTCGCCGTTGGCGGCCCACAGGCCACGGCCCTTCCAGCCGGCATTCGGGTCGTCGATGCGGCCGTCGAAGCCCTTGGCGTAGAAGCCCAGCGGGTAGGGGACGCGGATCGACACCATCTTGCCGTCCTTGTCCATTGCGACAAGGCCGTCCATCAGGTTGGCGGTCGACATCGGGATGTCATCGCCCATGCCGAACGTGTTGTGATGATCGACCCACGAGTAGTAGCTCGACTCGACGCTGTTCTCGCCCATGCCCTTGAAGCCGGGGCCCGGGTACTGGTGGAAAGTCCAGCCTTCGGGGCAGTGGTTGCCTGTAGCGGTCGGGCCGTTGAGCGGACCCTTGCACTTGCGGCGGTCGAAGATGCCCATGTGGCCGGAAGCCAGCGAAACGACGGCCCGGCCCTGCTTGTCGATATCGGCGCCGCGTACGCCGAAGCCGGGCATCGGGACGTAGTAGATCTCCGACAGCGCCTTGTGCGGGTTCTTGCCGGGATCGACGCGGACGACTGCGCCGGGATTGCCGCGGATGCCGCCCCAGATCGAGCCGTCGACCGGGCTCGGCATGACCGCGTAGAATGTCGGGCCGATGCGCATGTCCTTCGTCGGGTCCATGGGCTTGCCGGGCTCGGTCCATTCACCGCGCACGCCGTCACCGTTGGTGTCGAGGACGATGGGCGTCCAGCCCTGCGCCTTCTCGATGTCGCCGGTCTCGTCGAGCAGCTTGGTGTTGATCCAACCGACGTTGCCGCCGCCGCCGCCGGTGCTCATCCACACGGTCTCATTGACGTCATAGCCGAACTGGAGATGGTGCGAGCCGAAGCACGTCTGGTAGGCGGTATATTTCTTGGTCGCCGGGTCAAACATGGTGACGCGGCGGTTGGTGGAGTTCAGCGGGAACTCGACGGCCGAAGGGTGCTTCGAGCCCTTTTTGCAGAAGTCCGGATTTTCCGGCTTGTGGCCGGTCGCCGCCATCCACACGCGCCCCTTCCGGTCGAGCATGGAGTTGTGGTTGTTGGCGCGGCTGTTCCAGATGTTCTCCTCGCCCCAATAGGCCGAGGGCTGCAGGATCTTGACCGAGCCGGCATTGCCCGGTCCAAGTGCCAGCGGCATGTCCGGCGTCGTCGGCAATACGAAGTTGGTCGCGATGTTCTTCACCGGATCGAGAATCGGCATGTCGTCGCACGCATGCTCGCACTGGCCGTAGACCGGTCCGTACGCGTTGACCGTGGGATAGCGGCGGTCCGATGCGATGAGGTCGTGCAGGTATTGCTTGGGGTTGTGCCAATCGCGCAACGTGACGACGATGTTGCGCTCCTTGCCTTGCGGACGCACCGGCTTATCTGTCGGAAGCGCTCCCTTGGCGATCTTCTCGGTCCAGTCGCCGAAGTACTTGAACGGCGCGCCGCCGAGATCGCCGCCCGCCTGGTTGATCATGTTCTCGCCGGCCTGGCCGGACTGGATACGCCGCATCCACGCGTCTGCGTGGTTGCCGTTCGCTTCCTTCATGAACATGTCGGGGATGGTGCGGGTCGATTTCTGGCCGAGCTGATGGCAGCCCACGCAACCGTTGTTCTTCATCCCGTTGAGCCAGTCGGTGTACTTCACCTTGGCCGGAATGTTCTTGTCGGCGCCGCCGAACTGCTCGGGCTTGGGGATCTCGAGCATCGCGAACCAGTAGGCGGCCGGATAATACTCGGCGGCCGCAGCCTCGTTCGGCGCTGGCACCGCCGTGATGTTGATCTGCTTGCCCGGCTCGCTCTTGACCTTGGGGCTGTCGACGAGGCCGTAGCCGCGGACCCACACGTCGTAGTTGGCCTTCGGCAGATCGGGAATGACGTAGCGGCCCTGATCGTCGGTCACGACAATGCGGATGAAGCGCACGGGCAGATCCCGCGTCTCGGCGATCACCCACACGCCGGCCTCTGGGCCGCCGCCGGGACCGCGCACGACGCCGCCGATGTCGTCATTGTCGATGGCGACCGTTGCTGCTGCCGGAGCTTGGGCAAGTGCGGGGCTCAACGGTGCCGCCGCGATGATCGCGGCAGTCGATGCCGCCATCGCAAACAAGGCGATTGTCGTCTTAATCGGCATGGGCGTCTCCCGGACCAGTGGAATGAAATCACACTGATTGTTCATTGAATTATTTCTTGGGGGCGACCGGCTCGAACCAACTACACGTTGGACAAACAGGCGTACCCTTATTGGCAGCAGGCGTCGCCAACTACGGCTCCATACTAAGCAGGTTTTCGGCTGCTCACAATCGAGTTGCCGACAGAAAAGAGAGCCACTTGCAAAATAGTCCCAGCGCGCCGGATTTCTCGTCCTGAGGAGGGATGAGGCGAGGCGTCTCGCCGCGATTCAGACGTGGTGGTTCTGCCAGGAAGCACCAGCGGATCGGACGGGACATGCCTCTCCAGCAGCAGCTAGCT
>CAMDMH010000206.1 GCA_945901835.1 Devosia equisanguinis
CGACGCCGTGAAATCGTCGGGCGCGGGCATCGTGACGGTTTCGCTGCGGCGCGAGCAGGCGCGCGGCAAGACCGGCGAGCGTTTCATGGAATTGATCCAGCAGATGGGCGCGCGGGTGCTGCCGAACACCGCGGGCTGCCGCACGCCGAAGGAAGCGATCACGACAGCACAGATGGCGCGCGAGCTGTTCGACACCAACTGGATCAAGCTCGAGGTGATCGCCAACGACGATACCCTGCAGCCCGATCTGTTCGGGCTCGTCGAAGCGGCGGCCGTGCTGGCCCGCGACGGCTTCCAGGTTTTCCCCTACACGACCGAGGATCTCGGCGCGGCCGAGCGGCTGCTCACCGCAGGCTGCGAAATCCTGATGCCATGGGGGGCCCCGATCGGCACCGGCCGCGGCCTCGCCAATCCTTACGCACTCCGCACCATGCGCAACTACTTCCCCGGCGTGCCGCTGGTGGTCGATGCCGGGATCGGGGCGCCTTCCCATGCCGCCCAGGCGATGGAGATGGGCTATGATGCGTGCCTCCTCAACACCGCTGTCGCCAAGGCCGCCGATCCCGTGCGCATGGCGGCGGCCTTCGCCGCCGCGATCGATGCCGGCCGCACCGCCCATGAGGCCGGCCTGATGGAGATGCGCGACATGGCGAGCCCGTCGACGCCCGTCGCCGGAACGCCGTTCTTCGATCTGCGCCGCTCTTGATCACCGCGCCCCCGACCATCGAGCAGCCCCACATGCAAGCCGCCCCTGCCCCACGGATCGCCCGTTTCTATCCGATCGTGCCCGATCTCGCCTGGCTCGAGCGCCTGGTCCCGCTCGGTGTCGAGACGATCCAGCTTCGCCTCAAGGACGCCGCGCCTGCCGAGGTTCGACGCCAGATCGCCGGCAGCATCGAAATCTGCCGGAAGCATCGCTGCCTCTTCATCGTGAACGACTACTGGAAGGAAGCGATCGATCTGGGGGCGAACTACCTGCACCTGGGCCAGGAAGATCTCGCCGTCGCCGACGTGAGGGCGATCAAAGCTGCCGGCATGCGGCTGGGCGTTTCGACCCACGACCATGCGGAACTCGACATCGCGCTCGCGGCGAAGCCCGACTACATCGCCCTCGGCCCCGTCTACGAGACGAAGCTCAAGGCGATGAAGTGGGAGCCCCAGGGTCTCGACAAGGTGCGCGACTGGAAGCGCCGGATCGGTACGCTGCCCCTGATAGCAATCGGCGGCATCACGCCGGAGCGCGCGCCAGGCGTCATCTCAGCCGGCGCCGACACCGTCGCCGTCATCACCGATTTCTATACGCATTCCGATCCCGAGGCGCGCGTCGGCCAATGGCTGGCTTGGGCGCGGACGACCTGACATTTTCGGAACTGATCGCTGCCGCGTTGCGCGGGGAGACCTCATGGCCTACCGCTTCAAACTGAACGAGAGCGCCGGCAAGGCCCTGCTGCGCACCGGAGCAGAGCAGTTCCGCTGCCCGCTCGAAAGCCTGCGCGATGCCGACACGACCTCGGGCATCCACGGTACCCGGAAATGCATCAAGCGGTTGCGCGCTCTGCTCCGCCTCGCTCGCCCCGGCCTCCACAAGTCCTCATACCAGAACCTCAACGCGACCTTGCGCGATGCAGGGCGGGCGCTGTCGGCCACGCGGGACCGAGATGTCCTTCTCGCAACCATCGCGGAACTCTCCGCTGATTCCCCCGACCAGCAACCGACGTTGCGGCGCATATCCTCAACCATCGCTCCCGCCGGTGAAACCGCGAACTCAAAGCCGTACGCCGGCGTCATCCGCCAAGCCCGCGCCTTGCTGCAGGCCGCCGCCACCGACTGGGAGACCCTCGAGCTTTCCGACGACGCGTTTCCCACGCTCGCCGAGGGCCTTGCGCGCGGCCTGCTCGACGTGGGCCAGGCGTTCGAAGCGACCGAGAGCGGCGACGAGGAAGCGTTCCACGATCTTCGCAAGACCGTGCAGCGGCACTGGCGGCATATGCGGCTCGTCGAAGCCGGTTGGCCCGCTTACTTCGTCGCACGCGCAGACGAAGCAAAGACGATCTCGGAAGTTCTCGGGAAGGCTCAGGACCTCACGCTGCTGCTGCGGCATCTGGGTGACGACGGGCCGGCGTCCGTTTCGGAAGACGCACTCGCCCGGCTGCGCGAAACCGTGAAGGAACGGCGCGCAGCACTGCAGGAGTCAGCGCGGTCGCACACAAGGCGACTTCTGGCCGAAGGACCACGCGCTCACGCCCGACGTGCGACCGAGTATTGGACTGCGGCCAGAACGCTGCGAAAAAACAGGATCGCGAAGACTGTCCAAGTGCCGGCCAAGGAAGCTGCCGCCGCCGTCAGTACGACAGCGGTGACACCTCCGCCGCGCAAACGATCGCCCCGCCCACGGCCAGCCGTGGCCAAGCGTTCGTCGGAGAAAGCCCAGTCCCCCCGCAAGCCCGCCTGATTGCTGCTGCGGCACGCATTGGTCCGGAGGGTATCCGCCGCCGTAACGCCTTCAGGCGCACTTATGGAGAAGCATTCGATGCAGGACTTCGCCGCTCAACAGGGGCTGCCGTCTCACCTGCCGTCAGGTCACCCCGGCATAGCCTTCGGCAAAGTCGGGGTGCTCATCGTCAATCTCGGCACGCCCGACGGCACGACCTACTGGCCGATGCGCCGCTATCTCGCGGAGTTCCTCACCGACCGCCGCGTCATCGAGTGGTCGCCGCTCTACTGGTATCCGATCCTCTACGGCATCGTGCTGAACAAGCGCCCGCAGCGCGTCGGCAAAGCCTACGAGGCGATCTGGAACAAGGAGCGAGACGAGAGCTTCCTGCGCACCTACACGCGCAGTCAGGCAGAAAAGCTGGCGGCCTCGCTCGCCGGTCTGTCGCCTCGTATCGTCGTGGATTGGGCGATGCGCTACGGCCAGCCCTCGATCGAAAGCCGGATCAAAGCGCTGCAGGCCGCGGGTTGCGATCGCATCGTGATGATCCCGCTCTATCCGCAATACGCGGCGTCGACCACCGCCACCGTCAACGACAAGGCATTCGACGCGCTGAAGGCGATGCGCTGGCAGCCCGCTCTGCGCGTCGCCCCTCCCTGGCACGACGACCCCGTCTATATCGACGCGCTGGCGAGTTCCGTACGCAGCCAACTCGCCAAACTCGCCTGGGTGCCCGAAGTGATCCTCGCTTCGTTCCACGGCATTCCCAAGAGCTATTTCGAGCAGGGCGATCCCTACTATTGCCACTGCCACAAGACGGCGCGGCTGCTGCGAACGGCGCTCGGCCGGGACGATAAGAGTTTCCGCCTGACGTTTCAGTCCCGCTTCGGCCCTGCCGAATGGCTTCAGCCCTACACCGACAAGACCGTCGAGGAACTGGCGAAAAGCGGTGTCAAACGCATCGCCGTCATCAATCCCGGCTTCGTCTCGGACTGCCTGGAAACGCTCGAGGAGATCGCTGTGGAGGCGCGCGACAGCTTCGTCGAAGCAGGCGGCACGGACTTTGCGCACATCCCCTGCCTCAACGATACGCCCGAGGGCATGGCCGTCATCGAGAACGTCGCGCGCCGCGAACTGATGGGCTGGATCTGACCCCAGACCGACCACCGCACCTCCGCCATGCGCGGCTTTCTCAATCGGCGCGGCCCTTCAGGATCCCGGTGAAGCCCGTCACCATCAGGGATGTCAGCACTATGCCGATGATCGCTTCGATGACGCCGAGCACGTAGAGCAGGCCGCCGATCGTGATCGCCACGGTCGGCTCCTTGCTCCCGGCTTTTCCGTTCGGCGTATTCGCGCTGCTCGCCCATGGCAACGGCAGCTCCGCGATCGGCCCGAAATCGATGTTCGGCCGCCAGTGATCCTCGTAGCCGAACGACACGAACGGCACGAACACGTCGAACGAATAGGCGAGCGCGTGGAACCCCGGATAGGTCTGCCGGAAACGCTCGTCGCGGTAGGCGTCCTTATTGCGGATCACGAACACAGTCTCGTCGAAGCAGTCGGCCTCCTCGCACAGCCGTTGCGCCCCACCCCAGATCCCCGCGAACAGAACGATGACCGCCATCATCCACATGACCGTGCGCCAGGGGTTGTGGCCGTAGAGCGCAAACCAGTCGAGCAGCCGGTTCTGCCACCGCCCGCCGAACGTCGACGCCGCACTTCGCCGTTCCCGCCTCAGGCGCGCGATCTCGATCCGCCTGCTGTCGTCGACATAGCCCTGCCGCGCGAGCCGGTCCGCCAACGCGACCCACGCCTGCGGTTTGAAGTGTCCGGCGCCGTCGGCCTCCGCCTGGCCGTCGAGCCACTCGATCCGCCGCGTCGAAACGCGGTTTCCCGGCTTCAGTTTTCCATGGCCATCTGCGACCCCCGAAGGATTGGTCAGATGGTCGTAGACGAAGCCGTCGAGCACCATGTGGTCGATCTCGCGACCGTCCTTCGACGTGGCGCGCTTGGCCGGTGGCGGCGTCCAGGCCGCTGCGTGATCCTCGAAGCTGCCCGCCCGCGCGCGCGAAAGGTCGACGATCCCGCGTGGCCGGTCGGCGGCATGCATCGGCATGACCAGACGATTGATGTCCGCATCGACGAGGCTCACCGCCGTCTCGTCGCCATGCAAGGCGGCGTGTTCCAGCGCCGGTGGCACCGGTTGCCCGCCCCGCGCGATAGCCGCACTTACGATCTGGCTCCCGCGTAGATCGAGCGCACCGTGCACGCGCGACTGATCGAGAACGACCGCGCCATGCACCTGCGCGCCGCCCGTCAACTCGATGTCGCGCCGGAAGGTTGCGCCCGATGCGAGCAGCGCCGTCCCCGCCTCGACTTTCAATGTCGCTCCGCGCAACCGAAGCTGATTGCCGAACTCGGCCGCAGGAAAGCGCACGAGACCATGCACTGTCGCGCGCGACAGGAAGCAGCCGCCATGAATTCGCGCGCCGTCGCCGCGGATCGCGACGTCGGTGCCGAACAGCCGCGCCTCCGTCAACCGCAGTTGTCCTTCGATGCGCGCGCCGGGAATGGCGAGCTGGCCGATCAGCTTCGCCCTGGGCATCTCCCAGTTGCCTCCGACTTGGATCACGTCGGCGCCGATCGCCGTTTCGCCGCCGTCGATCTCGACGCTTTCGGCGTGAAACGTATTGCCGACCTTGGCACCCTCGAGCAGCAGCGAGCCGCGCAGCCGAGCGTTGTCGAGCACGATGCCGTGGCTGACCTCGAGCCCACGTGCATCGATCGCCCCGGGAAGTCCCGCGACTGCGACGTTCTCGCCGGAAAATCGTCCCTGCAGCCTAGCGTTGACCAGCGAGATCGCTCCGGTGATCTGCGCTCCGGCGAGCAACAGATCACCGCCGAGCCGCGCACTTTCAGCGTTGAATGCGATGCCGGCGTGCTCGAGTTGGAATCCTTCCGCGTAGACGCCGGCAGCCAGGTGCGCCCGCGGCAGCGCGATCTCGCCTGCAGCCTTCGCCCGCCGCAGGATCAACGGCCCTGTGACTCGAACCCCGGCCCCCAGGAGCGCAGCCTTTCCGTTGCCGAACTCGGTCCCTTCCAGCGCAAGCGCACCACCGATGTTCGCGCCGCGGACGAGCAGCGTGCCATCGAGCCGCCCGCCGCCCACGAACAACCCGTTCTCGAGCTCCGCGCGATCGGCCACGATGTTGCCGAGCACCGTGCAGGAGTGGATGCCGAGCCGGCGGATACGGCCGTCCCGGATCACGATCGCGCCCTTGTCGCCGCCCCCCTCGAAGCGCGAGTGCCAGACGAGGAACGGCTTGACCAGCGTCGCGCCGTCGAGATCGAGGCAGCCCTGGATGATGGCCTTGCTGAGCCGCAGGCCGACCGGCGGCAGCACCCAGCCCGGCCGAGCTTCCAGCAGCAGGTCGCGGACGATCGCAGCCCTGACAGCGCGCCGCTTCAGGTCTGCATGCTCCCCCGCCAGGGCGGCTCTGACGAGTTCGGCTTCCGCCTCGCTCAAACGATCGGGGGATGCTGCCCCCGCTTCGGCCGTCGCGTCGTCATCCATGCGCCTATCCCCGCCCCATGCCCGCCGCCAGCAGCCCATGCTGGCGCGCTGCCGCCGCAATTTCTCGATAAGACATTCAATCGAGCCTCTTGCAAAACGCCGAAAGGCGGATCGGTTGCGGGTGGTCGGCGACCGTCGGCGGGGCGCCTTGTCGTTGCTTATTATGACATGACGCCCCTCACGCCGCAATTCACACACACCTCGACCGTCGGCGCCCTTCATTCCCTGAT